>NZ_JAMPPJ010000003.1:0-159767 GCF_028481025.1 Providencia sp. PROV150
CGAATCATAACAAAACAATCATCGAGCAAAAAATAGACCAAACTGCGATAAGCCCAGTAAGTTCTAATGTACATAGAAATAAACTATGTAACCAAATATTTCAGCTTAAGAGGTTATCGTAACCACATGATTTAAAATAAATAAAATAGAGAATTTAAGCTACCCTCTACTAGCAGTGAAATTATCGGTCTAATTCATCAGTGTATTTAACTATTTATCATGCAATTACTAGTTATTAATATTGATAAATATGCTAACCAACTGTAAGTTTTACGTTTTTCCTGTGTGGTACAGGAGCAATATAATGATTTCGTAAAAAAGCAAATACAACAGAAATCACCATGTCGTTCAAAAAACACAAAGATCAACAGCGCTAGCGCATTCAAATTTATGTCTTAGGCTCAATTCTTAACTATTTTTAATATTGAGGTTGCGTATGAGCGCCTATTTAGCGTTAACTAGTGGGCTAGAATCGATTCAACTTTTTATGTTATGTGAATTGCAAAATTAAAGGGGTAGATGTGAAATTAAAGGCAAAAGGGTTTCTATTTGATTTAGACGGTACGTTAGCGGATTCACTCGCAGTCGTTGAACGTTGCTGGTGCAAATTTGGTGAGCGTATTGGTAAAAGTGCGGACGAAGTTATTAGCTATATTCATGGTAAACCCGCAATGACCAGTTTGCGCCATTTTTTACCCGAGGCGAGTGATGAAGAAATTATGGAATACTTCCATTGGCTAGAAAAAATGGAAAGCGAAGATGTGGAGGGCGTTGTTGCTCTACCCGGCGCTATTGCTTTGCTGACGCGTTTAAATGAAATTGGTGCACCGTGGGCAATTGTCACCTCTGGTACTGTACCAATTGCTCATGGGCGTCAACAAGCGGCAGGGTTACCAGAGCCTAAACATTGGGTAACATTTGAAAAAGTGTCCAAAGGTAAGCCTGACCCAGAGCCGTTTTTACTTGGTGCCCAAGCACTTTCTTTTCCTGCAAAATCCTGTATTGCCTTTGAAGATGCACAAGCAGGCATCCATTCAGCATTAACAGCCGGTTGCCAAGTGGTGGCAGTCCATGCACCAGAAGGGATGCCTCGTCGTGATGAAATTCAAGTAATTGTGAGTTCATTGGAACAAATTTCCGTTATGGGACCTGACAATAATGGTGATTATGAACTTTTCGTGTCTAATTTGACTTAATGGTGATTTAATCAAAGAAATTCTCCGTAAAACATGCTTAACTAAATAAAATTCTTAGCAATGTTTTTTTTCGTCGAAAGGGGATATTTTGAACGGAGAATTGCTGTGGGTCTTAACCCTTCTATTGATTGCGATAGTTCTATTTACCACAAATAAAATTCGCATGGATGTGGTCGCGTTACTTGTCATTGTCGCGTTTGTGCTGAGCGATACCTTAACGCTAGAACAAGCTACCGCAGGTTTTGCTGACCCCAACGTCCTGCTAATTGCAGCATTGTTTGTTATTGGTGATGGACTTGTTCGCACAGGGATAGCCTATCAAATGGGAGACTGGCTTGTTCGCGTTGCAGGAAGCAGCGAAAGCAAAATGCTGGTTTTCTTAATGCTCACCGTCGCTGGGTTAGGGGCTTTTATGAGTTCCACAGGAGTGGTGGCTATCTTTATCCCCGTCGTATTAAGCGTTGCATCACGCATGAAAACGTCCCCTAGCCGGTTGATGATGCCATTAGGCTTCGCAGGGCTTATCAGTGGAATGATGACACTGGTGGCCACGCCACCGAATATGGTAGTGAATAGTGAGTTAGTACGAGAGGGGATCAAAGGCTTTCAATTTTTCTCTATTACCCCTATAGGCATTCTCATTTTATTAGCCGGTATTGCCTACATGTGGCTAACAAGGCGTTGGCTAGGCAGTAATGAACCCGACAAACTCCCTGAGCGTTATCGACGTACTTTCCGTGATTTAATTCGTGATTACAAATTGACGGGTAGAGCTCGCCGCCTTGCTATCCGAAAAGGTTCGCCACTCATAGGCCATACGCTTGATGAACTGCATCTTCGCTCCCGTTATGAAGCTAACGTGGTTGGGATAGAGCGTTGGCGTAAATTCCGTCGCGTGATGGTGAGTGCAACGGGGGGAACCGAGCTACGCGAGCGGGATGTTTTATTAGTCGATATATCCGTGAGTGATGACGATTTGCGCCAATTTTGTAGCGAGCAACTTCTTGAACCGATGATTTTACGGGGAGATTATTTTTCAGACCAATCACGTGATGTGGGAATGGCTGAAGTGTCGATGAACCCTGATTCCGAACTATTGGGGAAATCGTTGAGGGACATTAAATTTCGTACTCGTTATGGTTTGAACGTTGTTGGTATTCGTCGAGATGGCAAGGCACTGGATGGAAAGCTAGTTGATGAACCGCTTAGGTTAGGTGATATTTTATTAGTTATTGGTGATTGGAAATTGATCCGAATTTTATCGACTAAGCCGCGTAATTTTATTGTATTGAACCTAGCTGCTGAAGTCGAGGCTGTTGCACCCGCTGCGTCTCAGGCTCCTCATGCCTTGTTTTGTTTGGCGCTAATGGTCGCGATGATGGTGACCAATGAAATTCCTAATTTTATTGCAGCACTTATTGCCTGTTTGCTAATGGGGAAATTTCGTTGTATCGATATGGAAAGTGCCTATAAGTCAATTCACTGGCCTAGTATTATCTTAATTGTTGGGATGATGCCTTTTGCGCTAGCATTACAAGAAACAGGGGGGATTGCGCTTGCTGTCGATGCGTTAATGAAAGTGGCTGGTGGGTTAGGGCCGCACGTGATGTTATTGTGCCTGTTTATTTTGTGCGCCACTATTGGCTTATTTATTTCCAATACCGCAACTGCGGTGTTAATGGCGCCGATTGCCATTGCGGCGGCGCGTCAAATGGAGGTTTCACCACTTCCTTTTGCCATGATTGTTGGGATAGCCGCATCCGCTGCCTTTATGACCCCAGTTTCATCACCAGTGAATACCTTAGTTTTAGGGCCTGGTGGGTATAAATTTGCTGATTTCCTAAAAATTGGTGTGCCGTTTACTATTATCGTAATGCTAATTAGTATTTTGGTTGTACCGGTATTATTTCCCTTTAATTAATCTTTGTTATTTATAATTTCAAAATTACCATCAATGACGAATGAAAAGCAAATCGTTATTGATGGTTTTCTATTAAAAAAACGTAAGCGTTAATATTTATTCGTTTTTTCATTTGATAAATGAAATGCTAGCTTATTTCTGACAAATCAATGTGAGGAATATATAATATGAATAAAGAAACTGCTACACCGGAAAGGTATTATTTGGGCTTGGCAACATTTGAAAACTTTTGGGGGGAAGACTTAAGTTCTGTTGTCATTGAGCACTATGTTAATAACCTTAGTAATAGCAGAACGAAAAAATATCCCAGTTCACAAACTTTGTCTAATATTGCAAATAAAGCAGTTATGAAAGATATTTTTGCATTTAAATATGAGCTCGGTATTAATGATTCATATGATTACTGGGTAGTTGAAATAACAACTAAAAGTGGCAAAAAATATCGTACAAAATCGAGTTTTTATTGTTCTATTACCTTTGAAGATAAAGGAAAAGTGGTTTTGGGGGTTAATGGGGACTTTAAGCGGCTGTATGTGCATTTTCCGTCATCGTCTGACTGTTCTACGGCATTTAACGAAGTATAATTAATAACTGCTTATGCAGAGTAGGAATATTTATTATTCCTACTAAAAAAATTAATTACTGATTTCATCAAGGGAAAGTTTAAAACCTGGGACAAATTTTTCCATAAAATAGTCCATTTCAGGGCTTTTCCTTTCTTCTAATATTTTCTCTAGGCGTTTTTTTGCAAGTTTAAATTCACTATTACCCGCGGAAAGCTCTTCTAAACATTTTAAATAAGCGCACAATGAGTCAGCTTGTTTAACCAATGAATGTTCTTCATCAGTTTGTAAATCTTCAATAATTAGTTCACGGAAGTCATCTTGCAGTTCTTCTGGTAGCATTTCGAGTAATTTTTGTTGGGCGAACTTCTCTATTTTTTTGTATTCATGAGCAATTTGCTGATTATGATATTTAATCGGAGTTGGTAAATCTCCAGTGATAACTTCGCTCGCATCATGGTACATGGCTAACATGGCTATTCGTTCTGCATTAACCTGACCGCCGAATCGACGATTTTTGATGATAGCAAGAGCATGGGCAACCATAGCCACTTGTAAGCTATGTTCCGAAACGTTTTCAGTTCGTACATTGCGCATTAAAGGCCAGCGGTGAATGAGTTTCATTCTAGCAAGGTGGGCGAAAAAGTAGCTCATAAGTCCTCTTCTGTGGTGTCTGCAAACAACTAAAATTATAACGGAAATAATGTGGTAGTGATATATTTTTATTGTTTTTTAATAAGTTACTAGTTCGTAATTATTTATTAATATTTATTTTCATATTAAGATGATCATAATAATATAATCAGGATTTGACTTTAATTTAACTGTTATTTTAATTGTGTTGAATTATAGAATCAAAAAAATATAATGAATGTTCAATTCAAAAATAAAGAGGCAATATGAAATATTTTCCATTTATATTATTGGGCTTTTTCCTGGTGGCAATTTATTTTATTTCTATTATTTGATTATCAGAATAATACAGTCTATTAATGATGACTCGATTTAGAATAAAAAAGCCTCCGGAGTAGGAGGCTTTTACTTTATGTTTGATAAAATTCTTATTGGCGATAACCTTCAAGGAAACGGCCGAATTTATTAATCGCCATTTCAAGGTCATCTGCATAAGGTAATGTGACAATTCTAAAGTGATCGGGTTCAGGCCAGTTAAATGCGGTACCTTGAACTAATAACACTTTCTCTTGTAACAATAGGTCTAAAATCATTTTCTGGTCGTCATAGATATTAAATCGTTTAATATCTATTTTTGGGAACATATACAGAGCACCTTGTGGTTTGACGCATGAAACGCCCGGTATTTGGTTGATCAACTCCCATGCACGATTACGTTGCTCATATAAACGCCCACCTGGTTGAATAAATTCACTGATACTTTGGTAGCCTCCGAGTGCAGTTTGAATAGCATGCTGCATTGGAACGTTAGCACACAGGCGCATCGAGGCCAGCATTTCTAAACCTTCAATATAGCTTTTAGCATGCTTTTTCGGGCCGTTTAATACCATCCAACCTTGGCGAAAACCAGCGACGCGATAAGTTTTAGATAAACCATTAAATGTGATGGTTAATAAATCTGGAGCGAGGGCGGCAATAGAGTGATGTACAGCATCATCATAAAGAATTTTATCGTAGATCTCATCAGCATAAATAATAAGATTGTGCTGGCGAGCCAATTCGACAATTTCCATTAACAGATCTTTACTGTAGACCGCACCGGTTGGGTTATTTGGGTTTATGACCACAATACCACGCGTTCTTGGGGTGATTTTTTTGCGAATGTCTTCAATATCAGGCATCCAACCTTGTTGCTCATCACACATATAATGAACGGCTTTCCCACCTGAAAGGGAAACCGCAGCGGTCCATAATGGGTAATCAGGCGCAGGCACTAACATTTCATCACCATTATTAAGCAGCGCTTGCATGGCTTGTACGATTAATTCAGAAACGCCATTACCAATGTAGACATCTTCCACGGTCATTTCATGAATACCGCGAGCTTGGTAATGCTGCACAATCGCTTTACGGGCAGAATATAAGCCTTTTGAATCACAATAACCCTGAGAACTAGGCAGATTACGCAAGACATCAACTAGGATTTCATCTGGGGCTTCAAAACCAAATGGGGCCGGGTTACCAATATTGAGCTTGAGGACTTTGTTGCCTTCTTCTTCTAGGCGTTTAGCTTCTTTTAAGACGGGCCCACGAATGTCATAGCAAACATTATCGAGCTTACTGGATTTAGTTAGATTATTCATAGTTTTCTCATTACCCTAAGGGTTATATTGGTCGAGCCGGCGTTATTCCTTTACTCTACTCCTCCCTCAGAAGCTTTTGAAGATGCAAGGTTATTTTTGGTGTAAAAGGTTGGTTTACGCTTAAATGTAATGTTTGGTATCTTATTATATGGTTTAAGTTAGCTGTATGTTCCTAAAATATAGCATTGTGTGGATTATAATTTTAACATTTATTGATGTTTTGGAGTATAAAAAGTAAAAAAGCAGAAAAACAGAGGAAAAAGGAAAATTTGTATCAAAATGTAATATTAAGCATTGAATCATTAAAATAGACATGATTTTTTTGCTGTAATAGCCTTTTTTTATAATAATTAGTGTGATTTTGTTAGTAATATTGATTGTTTCGAGTCATTTTTATTAACAAAAAGTGTTACTTAAAATTGTAACTAATTGATATATATAACTATAGGTAAATAGTGAAACGAATTTTATAATGTGCTTACATTAAAATAATTGTGATTACATTAAATATGTTACTATTTAAGCGTGTTCTAGAAAGCGCTTTGTTAGTTTGTTTTTTAGGAAAACATCCCCTTTTTATTAAAATTATTTGATTTTTGGAAGTATGCTATTTGCACACGTGCTCTATCAATTATAAATGATGAGCAGGGTGGAAAAGTAAAATAATTAGAAGTTATTGCAGATCTATGGATTAGAAATGCACTCGCTTAGTAGTCGCTATAAACTCGCTGATTCTCATGGAGGAGAGCAGAAACACCAGGTAACATAAAATTATATAAGAGAATGAACGATGATAAATTCCAATCGTCCCATCATGAACCTAGATCTTGATTTGCTACGTACTTTCGTTGCTGTCGCAGATCTTAATACATTTGCAGCTGCAGCTGCAGCCGTTTGTCGAACACAATCTGCTGTGAGCCAGCAAATGCAACGTTTAGAACAATTAGTCGGTCGTGAGCTTTTTGCTCGTCATGGACGAAATAAACTGCTTACCGCACATGGATTGCAATTACTTGGCTACGCAAGGCAAATATTGCGCGCCAATGACGATGCAACGGCATCATTAACTTATAATGACGCTGATGGTGAATTGCGCATCGGTGCATCTGATGACACCGTCGATATCCTATTACCTTTCTTGCTTAATCGTATCGCGTCTGTCTATCCAAGAATTGCAATTGAAGTACGCATTAAACGAGCTCAGTTTATTGAGTCAATGCTTGATAACCATGAGATAGATCTTGCATTAACAACGGCAAGAATTAGCCACCATCCTAAAACGGCTTTAAGAACCGTGCCTGTTTTGTGGCATAGCGCACCCGATTTTCAATTGCGTCCGAATGAGCCGATCCCATTAGTTGTTATGGATGAAACTAACCCATATCGTAAACTTTGTACTAGTGCCCTTGATGATGCAGGTTTGTCATGGCATGTTGCTTATGAAGCGGCTTCTCTGCCTGCTGTTCGTGCAGCAGTTAATGCGGAAGTAGGGGTAACTGCAAGGCCAATGGAAATGCAAAATGCAGATTTACGTATTTTGAATGAAGCTGATGGGTTACCACGTTTACCTGATATTCAGTATTGGTTATATAAAAACGCAGACGAACAAAAAGATTTTGTTCTGACGGTATTCGGTGCGATTGAAAACAAAAAAATTCCTTATGTGGCAGCCTCAGCAAGTGAGTTGATGGATAGCAACGAGGAAAGTAATTAAGTTAATCGATTCATCTGGTTGCTTTAATCGCAATATCTAATCGATTTATTGTACTGGCGGTAATTCCAATTATCTTGGGATTGCCGTTTTTTTATATCATTTTTGTTAGTTTATTACTGAATCACTTGTTTGTGATCAATGTGTTATTGGCTGTGTACAAATAAAATCAATGTGTTAATCGCAATCTAAAGAAGGCTCGTGTGGCGACTGAGATAGCTATTTTTGGTTAAATGGTTAACGCACGGGTAGGTTAAGTTGTTAGATAACAGTTTAACGGATTCGTTGGTAATAACTGAAACGATTATTTCATGCAGTGGAACTCAATTTTCAATATTGGGAAATGGTATCGAGAAATTTGTTTTTATGCATGTTTAAATAATGTCCAGTGATATCCTTAGTAGGATATCGAGTTCAAATTTATCGATTTTTTATTAATTTCCGCTCATAAAAAAAACAAATAACCACTTAATAAGTATGGTTAAATAAGAAAGACCATGAAATAATTGTGATGTAGCTGGCATAACCTGAATTTCATTGTTTGGTTAACAATTTGTTATGTTATTAACAATGTTTTTTTATTGAATAGATAAAATAGCGCTGTAATGTCAGTTAGTTACTTGAAGTAATGCGTTAAAAAGAGTTACAAAGACTTAAAGTTAAATTGAATGCTATGTAAACAAATTGAGTACTTTTTCAATAAAAGTGTGCGTTAGATCAAATAAAAAGAGCAATTTTTCATCTGTTAAGACAGGTTTTTCCTGAGATAATGGTGTAGTAAAAACGAATAATCAGTTAAACTAGTTTGCGTGTTTACTTGAGTATCATTACACTGACACGTTTTAGCAGATTATGAGTACTTTTTGTTGTTCTGTTGTTTTCTGAGTGTGAAGTTTTTGTAACAAATACGGGTTATTTTACTTAGTTTAAGTGAAATAAATTGTAATGAGAGAGGACAAACCAAACGCAGTCAACAGGCTGATTTAAGTTTGGTGATATTTTAGTTTGTGATCAATTTTGGTCTTTCTTCTCGATTAACTGGGCAATTGTGGTGCAATACTGCCGTGATGTAAAAAAGAGCAGCTAACACACCATAAGTAATGAGTAAGCAACGAGTATGTCTACATCAATCCTAGCGTTAGCCCATAACTGGGCGTTTGCGATATTCCTTATCGGCACTATCGGTCTTTGTGCTTTCATGTTGGTCGCAGGTCACTTTCTAGGTAGCCGCGCCAAAGCCAGAACAAAACATGTTCCTTATGAGTCAGGTATCGACTCGGTCGGTAGTGCACGTCTCCGCATGTCTGCTAAGTTTTACTTAGTTGCCATGTTTTTCGTTATCTTCGATGTTGAAGCCATGTTCTTATTTGCATGGTCAGTCGCCATCCGCGAAGCCGGTTGGGTAGGTTTCATCGAAGCCGCGATCTTTATTTTGGTATTGTTGGCGGGACTGTTTTACCTCGTCCGCGTTGGGGCATTGGATTGGACTCCAGTCCGTTCCCGCGGAAAAGTAAAGCATCCTAGTGAAGTTATTAAAATCAGCAATCGTCATCCGCAGTAAAAAGCGAGGCATTATACAATGGATTATACGCTCACCCGCATAGATCCGAACGGTGAGAACGACCGTTACCCACTGCAAACTCAGGAAATCGTTACCGATCCACTGGAGCAGCAAGTTGAAAACAGTGTTTACATGGGAAAACTTTCTCATGCACTTCACGATGTGGTTAATTGGGGGCGCAAAAACTCTCTATGGCCATATAACTTTGGTCTTTCATGTTGCTATGTAGAAATGGTGACTTCGTTCACGGCTGTTCATGACGTTGCCCGCTTTGGTGCAGAAGTACTGCGTGCTTCACCTCGTCAAGCCGATTTCATGGTAGTAGCAGGTACTTGTTTCACAAAAATGGCACCTGTTATTCAACGTCTGTATGACCAAATGCTTGAACCAAAATGGGTAATTTCCATGGGTTCATGTGCCAACTCTGGTGGTATGTATGACATTTACTCTGTTGTACAAGGCGTCGATAAATTTATTCCTGTGGATGTGTATATCCCAGGTTGCCCACCGCGTCCAGAAGCCTATATGCAGGCTCTGCTTCTGTTGCAAGAATCTATCGGTAAAGAGCGTCGACCGCTGTCTTGGGTTGTTGGAGACCAAGGGGTTTACCGTGCCAATATGCAATCAGAAAGAGAAAGAAAGCACGGTGAACGTATTGCAGTGACAAACCTGCGTACACCAGACGAAATTTAAGGCTTAAAGCCATACAGCGTAACAGAGCAATGTTGTTGCGAAATAATAAACCTGATCAAGCGTTATGGTGAAGAATGATGACAGATCAGATAGCGCAAGCGAGTAGTAACCAGCCAGGATGGCAGACACAGGATCACTTAAACGACCCTGTGCTTCTGGAACTGCGCAATCAATTTGGGCCGGATGCCTTTTCTGTTCAAGCAACTCGCACTGGTATGCCAGTGCTTTGGGTGCGTCGTGAACAGTTACTGGAAGTGGTCGATTTCCTAAAGAAATTACCAAAACCGTATGTCATGTTATTTGACTTACATGGGGTAGATGAACGTCAACGAATTCACCGTCAAGGTCTGCCAGAAGCAGACTTTAGTGTTTTCTACCACCTCATCTCTATCGATCGTAACCGCGATATCATGTTAAAAGTCGCTCTTAATGAGAAAGACTTAAACGTGCCTTCTATTGTTTCCCTGTTCCCGAATGCGAATTGGCATGAGCGTGAAGTGTGGGATATGTTCGGTATAACGTTCCAAGGTCACCCAAATTTACGCCGCCTTTTAATGTCACCAAGTTGGGAAGGTCACCCACTGCGTAAGGATTATCCTGCGCGTGCGACTGAGTTTGACCCTTTTGTTCTGACTAAGCAGAAACAAGATCTGGAAATGGAAGCCTTGACTTTCAAACCAGAAGAGTGGGGCATGGCACGTGGAAATGAAAACGAAGATTTCATGTTCCTAAACTTGGGGCCAAACCACCCATCCTCACACGGTGCGTTTCGTATCGTATTACAACTGGATGGTGAAGAAATTATTGACTGCGTACCTGACATTGGCTACCACCACCGTGGTGCTGAAAAAATGGGTGAACGCCAGTCATGGCACAGCTACATTCCTTACACTGACCGTATCGAGTATCTCGGTGGTTGTGTGAATGAAATGCCATATGTGTTAGCCGTTGAAAAACTGGCTGGCATTGAAGTGCCGGATCGCGTGAAAACGATTCGTGTCATGCTGTCTGAGTTATTTCGGATTAACAGCCACTTACTGTACATCAGTACCTATATCCAAGACGTTGGTGCGATGACCCCGGTCTTCTTTGCGTTTACCGACCGTCAAAAAGTCTACAACGTGATTGAAGCAATTACTGGTTTCCGTATGCACCCCGCATGGTTCCGTATCGGTGGTGTTGCGCACGACTTACCGCGTGGCTGGGAAAAACTGCTGCGTGAGTTATTAGACTGGTTGCCAAAACGTTTAGAGTCTTATGTGACTTCTGCACTGAAAAACTCCATCTTAAAAGGTCGTTCTATTGGGACAGCCATGTACTCAAAAGAAGAGGCGCTGGCATGGGGTGTAACAGGGGCTGGGTTACGTGCAACAGGCGTTGATTTTGACGTGCGTAAATGGCGTCCATATTCAGGCTATGAAAACTTTGAGTTTGATATCCCTATCGCTCACAACGGTGACTGTTATGATCGCGTGATGATCAAAGTAGAAGAGATGCGCCAGAGTATTCGTATTCTTGAGCAATGCTATAAGAATATGCCAGAAGGTCCTTTCAAAGCTGACCATCCATTGACAACTCCGCCACCAAAAGAGCGCACGTTGCAGCATATCGAAACCCTGATCAACCACTTCTTACAAGTGTCTTGGGGGCCGGTGATGCCAGCAAATGAGTCATTCCAGATGGTTGAAGCGACGAAAGGTATCAACAGCTACTACTTAACCAGTGATGGCAGCACAATGAGCTACCGTACGCGTATTCGTACGCCAAGCTACGCTCACTTGCAGCAAATTCCTGCCGTGATCAGAGGTAGTTTAGTTTCAGACTTAATCGTCTATCTGGGTAGTATCGATTTTGTAATGTCGGATGTGGATCGCTAACCATGCATAATGAACATAACGAAAATGAGAAGCACAACGAGCTCAATGTCGTGAATGTGTTTGAACCGCAAGTCAATCATGGCTTTGTCTTAACAGAGAAAGAGCGTGAAGAGATTGAAGGTGAGAAACACCATTACGAAGACGCACGTGCTGCCTCAATTGAAGCACTGAAAATTGTGCAAAAAAACCGCGGTTGGGTTGAAGATGGTGCGATCCATGCTATCGCTGACGTCTTAGGTATCCCAGCCAGTGATGTTGAAGGGGTGGCGACATTCTATAGCCAAATCTTCCGCCAACCAGTGGGTCGCCACATTATTCGCTATTGCGACAGTGTTGTTTGCCATATTACAGGTTATCAGGGCTTAGAAGCTGAAATAATTAAACAGCTTAATATTCGCCCTGGTCAAACAACAGCTGATGGCCGCTTTACATTGCTGCCGACCTGTTGCCTAGGTAACTGTGACAAGGGTCCAACGATGATGATCGATGATGACACTCACAGCTACGTGCAGCCTGAAAATATTCAAAAATTACTGGAGCAGTATCCATGACAAATTCTGTTAATCCAGTGATCCGTACTGCTGAAACTCATCCTCTAACATGGCGTTTGCGTGATGACAATCAGCCTGTTTGGTTAGATGAGTATCGCAGTAAAAACGGATACAAAGGTCTTGAGCGCGCGCTCAAAGGCATGGCACCCGATGAAGTTGTGAACCTCGTAAAAGACGCTGGCCTGAAAGGGCGAGGCGGTGCGGGCTTCTCAACAGGTCTGAAATGGAGCCTGATGCCAAAAGACGAAAACATGAAACTGCGTTACTTTTTATGTAATGCGGATGAAATGGAACCGGGCACCTATAAAGACCGTTTATTGATGGAGCAACTCCCTCACTTGTTAGTTGAAGGGATGATCACGGGCGCTTATGCACTTAAGGCCTACCGTGGTTATATCTTCTTACGGGGTGAGTATGTTGAAGCCGCGCAAAACCTACGCCGTGCCATCGAAGAAGCGAAAGCGGCGGGTTTATTAGGAAAAAATATCCTCGGTTCTGGTTTCGATTTTGAACTGTTTGTCCACACCGGCGCTGGGCGTTATATCTGCGGTGAAGAAACCGCACTGATTAACTCTTTAGAAGGCCGCCGTGCTAACCCACGTTCTAAACCACCATTTCCTGCAACATCAGGTGCTTGGGGTAAGCCAACTTGCGTTAATAACGTCGAAACCATTTGTAACGTGCCTGCTATTTTAGAGCACGGAGACCAATGGTATATCGATTTAAGCGCCGGTAAGAGTAAAGACGCGGGTACTAAATTAATGGGCTTCTCTGGCCGTGTGAAAAACCCGGGTCTGTGGGAATTGCCATTTGGTACAACGGCACGTGAAGTGTTGGAAGATTACGCAGGTGGTATGCGTGATGGACTGAAATTAAAAGCATGGCAGCCGGGTGGGGCAGGGACAGACTTCCTAACCAACGACCACCTCGACTTACCAATGGATTTCGAAAATATTGCCAAAGCAGGAAGCCGTCTTGGTACTGCATTGGCGATGGCGGTTGATCATGAAATCAACATGGTTTCTTTAGTGCGTAACTTAGAAACCTTCTTTGCTCGTGAATCCTGTGGTTGGTGTACGCCGTGCCGTGATGGTCTGCCATGGAGTGTGAAAATTTTACAAGCGCTGGAAAAAGGAGAAGGGCAGCCGGGGGATATTGAAACCCTAGAGCAGCTGTGCCGTTTCTTAGGACCGGGTAAAACTTTCTGCGCTCACGCACCGGGTGCGGTCGAACCGCTACAAAGTGCCATCAAATATTTCCGTGATGAATTCGAAGCGGGTATTTCGCAAAAAGATCTGCGTAACATCGTGCAGATTGCAGGTATCCAACCCAACTTGCTTAAGCAGCGTTGGTAATTATTTAGCGATTGAGCAACCGCTAAAGAGATTTTTCACGAAGAACGTATTTTTGATTAACGCCTGCTTTATGCGGGCCTTTGGGAAGCATGCTGACTATGGCTACAATATATGTAGACGGCAAAGAATATGACGTAAACGGGTCTGAAAACCTGTTACAAGCCTGTCTTTCTCTCGGGCTAGATATTCCTTATTTTTGCTGGCATCCGGCGCTGGGAAGCGTTGGCGCTTGCCGCCAGTGTGCGGTTAAGCAGTATCAGAACGCAGATGACACACGCGGTCGCCTAGTAATGTCTTGTATGACACCCGCAACGGAAGGTACCTACATCTCAATTGATGATGAAGAAGCCAAACAATTCCGTGAAAGTGTCGTGGAATGGCTGATGACCAACCACCCTCATGACTGCCCAGTCTGTGAGGAAGGGGGGAACTGTCACCTACAAGATATGACGGTAATGACCGGTCATAACATGCGTAAATATCGTTTTACGAAACGGACTCACATTAACCAAGACCTCGGTCCATTTATTAGTCATGAAATGAACCGTTGTATTGCGTGTTATCGCTGTGTTCGTTACTACAAAGATTATGCAGATGGCACGGATTTAGGGGTTTATGGGGCACATAACTATGTGTATTTCGGTCGTACTGAAGACGGTACACTGGAAAGTGAGTTCTCCGGTAACTTAGTTGAAGTTTGTCCTACCGGGGTATTCACCGATAAAACCCACTCTGAGCGCTATAACCGTAAATGGGATATGCAGTTTGCCCCCGGTATCTGCCAGCAGTGCAGTATCGGTTGTAATACTAGCCCCGGTGAGCGTTATGGTGAAATCCGCCGCATCGAAAACCGTTATAACGGCTCGGTAAACCACTATTTCCTGTGTGACCGTGGTCGCTTTGGTTATGGTTACGTCAACCGTAAAGACCGTCCTCGCCAAGCTGTACTCAATAAAAATGGCGTTAAGCAGGTCATCTCGGCTATCGAAGCGATGCAAAGTGGTGCGCAAATTATCAATCAAGCGAAAAAAGTGATTGGTATCGGCTCGCCGCGTGCTAGCGTTGAAAGCAACTATGCATTACGCGCATTAGTTGGAGCAGAAAACTTCTATTCCGGTATTTCTGCGGGAGAGCAGCGTCGTTTAGCATTAATGCAAAATATTCTGCAAAACGGCGGTATCTATACGCCAACACTGCGTGAAGTGGAAGGCTATGATGCGGTACTGGTACTGGGTGAAGATTTAACTCAGACAGGTGCACGCATGGCGTTATCTGTACGCCAAGCGGTGAAAGGTAAAGCTCGTGAGATGGCGGCAGCACAAAAAGTGGCTGACTGGCAAATCGCGGCAATCATGAATATTGGTCAACACGCAAAATATCCGCTGTTTATCACCAATGTTGATGACACGCGTTTAGACGATGTGGCTGCCTTCAATTACCGTGCTCCAGTGGTTGACCAAGCGCGCTTCGGTTTTGCTATCGCCAATATGATTAATGGCGAAGCCCCTGCGGTGAATGATTTACCCGCAGACTTAAAAGCCAAAGTTGAAACCATTGCTCAAGCATTAGCCAGTGCGAAAAAACCATTAATTATCAGTGGTAGCCATAGTGCCAGCGAGGCAATGATCCAAGCGGCCGCTAACGTGGCATTCGCACTGAAAGCGAAAGGCGCGAACGTTGGGTTATCTTACTTAGCGTCTCATGCAAATAGTTTCGGTCTGGCAATGATGAATGCACAGCCATTAGACAGCGCTTTAGCTCGCATAGAAGCGAACGAAGCGGATGTGGCTATTGTTATCGAAAACGACCTGTACCGTCACAGCAGCGTGGATGCAGTCAATAGCGCATTAGCGAAATTGAGCCACTTGATTGTAGCGGATCATCAGCAAACCGACATCATGGATAAAGCAACATTAGTTCTGCCAGCAGCAAGTTTTGCTGAAGCAGACGGTACGTTGATTAACCAAGAAGGTCGTGCACAGCGTTTCTTCCAAGTCTTCGACCCAACGTATTACGATAAAGCTATCGTGATGAACGAAAGCTGGCGCTGGATGCATTCACTGCAAACTGAAGCGCAAGAGCGTGATGCGGATTGGTCTCAACTTGATCACGTTACCGCTGATTGTGTTGCCGCAATGCCACAATTCTCAGGTATGGTTGATGCCGCACCAAAAGCGTCTTTCCGTATTCGTGGTCAAAAACTGGCGCGTGAACCACATCGTTACAGTGGCCGTACAGCGATGCTAGCAAATCAATCTGTCCATGAACCTCGTCAACCGCAAGATATTGACTCTCCATTTGCTTTCTCAATGGAAGGGAACAACAGCCCAACCGCACCGCGCCAGCAAATTCCATTTGCATGGGCACCAGGTTGGAACTCACCGCAAGCATGGAATAAATTCCAAGCCGAAGTGGGGGGGCACCTGTTATTTGGTGACCCGGGTATCCGTTTGTTCAATTCAACAGAGAGCAAATTGGCTTACTTCACTGAAATTCCAGCGGCTTATCAAGCTAGCGAAGCGCAGTGGGTCGTCGCACCTTATTACCACCTGTTTGGCAGTGATGAAATGTCACAGCGTTCAGAGGTGATCCAAGAGCGTATGCCTGAGCCTTATATCATGCTGAACACGCAAGATGCTGCGGCACTGGGGCTGTCAGCGGGTGCTAAAGCTGAGTTTAGCCACGCAGGTCAAGCGTTTAACTTGACTGTTCGCCTCAGTAATCACCTGTCTACCGGTCAAATTGGCTTACCGCTAGGAATGCCAGGTATCGCACCGTCAATGGCTGGCGTGTCAGTCAATAATCTGCGGAGGGGAGCATGATGGATTGGATTTCTCCTGAAGTGATGGAAGTATTAATTTCCATCCTTAAATCTGTCGTCATTTTATTGGTTGTTGTGACTTGTGGGGCATACATGAGTCTGGGAGAGCGCCGTATTCTCGGTCTGTTCCAGAACCGTTATGGTCCAAACCGCGTTGGCCCGTTTGGGATGGGCCAGTTAATCGCCGACATGTTCAAAATGCTGTTTAAAGAAGACTGGATCCCACAGTTCGCGGATAAGAAAATCTTTACGCTAGCACCAGTTATCGCATTTTGTTCATTGTTCCTTGCATTTGCAATCGTGCCTGTCAGCCCGACTTGGCACGTAGCAGACTTGAACATTGGGATTCTATTCTTCCTGATGATGGCGGGTCTAGCGGTCTATGCGGTGTTATTCGCAGGTTGGTCAAGTAACAACAAATACTCATTATTAGGTGCGATGCGTGCGTCAGCACAAACCGTGAGTTACGAAGTATTCTTAGGCCTTTCTTTAATGGGTGTGGTTGCACAAGCAGGTTCATTCAACCTGATTGATATTGTGAACTCCCAAGAAGGCATGTGGAATATTATTCCTCAATTCTTTGGTTTTGTGACTTTTGCGATAGCGGGCGTTGCGGTATGTCACCGTCACCCGTTTGACCAACCAGAAGCAGAACAAGAGATTGCGGATGGTTACCACGTTGAATACTCAGGGATGAAGTTCGGTCTGTTCTTCGTTGGTGAGTATATCGGTATCGTAACGGTTTCTGCACTGATTGTGACGCTGTTCTTTGGTGGCTGGCATGGTCCATTCCTGCCGTCATTCTTGTGGTTTGCTATCAAAACTGGCTTCTTCATGATGATGTTTATCTTGATCCGTGCCTCTTTACCGCGTCCACGTTATGACCAAGTGATGTCTTTCGGTTGGAAAATTTGCCTGCCGCTGACACTGCTTAATCTGCTGGGTACTGCAGCAGTGATTTTATACAACGCTCAGTAAGGGGTGATTGAACCATGACATTGAAAGAGTTATTGGTCGGTTTCGCCACCCAAGTACGTAGTATTTGGATGGTCGGCCTACATGCGTTCGATAAACGCGAAACGCAAATGTATCCAGAAGAGCCGGTTTATCTGCCACCCCGTTACCGTGGTCGTATCGTGTTGACGCGCGATCCAGACGGTGAAGAGCGTTGTGTTGCATGTAACTTGTGTGCGGTAGCTTGCCCTGTGGGTTGCATCTCACTGCAAAAAGCTGAACACGAAGATGGCCGCTGGTACCCTGAATTTTTCCGCGTTAACTTTTCGCGCTGTATTTTCTGTGGTCTGTGTGAAGAGGCTTGCCCTACCACGGCAATCCAATTAACACCTGATTTTGAAATGGCCGATTGGAGACGTCAGGATCTGGTTTACGAGAAAAATGACCTGTTGATTTCAGGTCCGGGTAAATATCCTGATTATAACTTTTACCGTAAATCAGGTATGGCGATTGCAGGTAAAGACAAAGGTGAAGCGGATAACGAAGCGAAACCTATCAACGTCAAAGACCTGTTGCCATAAGGAGCGATATTCATGGAATTTACATTTTATATCGCCGGTCTAGTTGCCATTTTAGCAACTTTAAGGGTGATAACGAATACAAATCCGGTGCATGCACTGTTGTATCTGGTTGTTTCTCTGCTGGCTCTGTCAATGGTGTTTTTCTCCCTCGGCGCGTATTTTGCTGGGGCGTTGGAAATCATCGTATATGCAGGTGCCATTATGGTCCTGTTCGTGTTCGTCGTGATGATGCTCAACTTAGGGCGTTCTGTTCAAGAACAAGAGCGCGCTTGGTTGACGCCGAAAAACTGGATTGGCCCTGCGGTGTTATCCGCGGTTTTATTGGCTATCTTAGTTTACGGCATTACCTCATTGTCATATCAAGAAGGCATTGAGGGCACCATCATTGGGGCGAAAGAAGTGGGTATTAGCTTGTTCGGGCCTTACGTTCTGGCTGTCGAATTGGCGTCACTGTTACTACTAGCTGGTTTAGTTGTCGCATTCCACGTTGGACGTGACCGTAAAGAAAACGGTGCTGATCTTGTCAGTATCGCGAAGGCGGAGGAGCAAAAATGATACCTCTAGAACATGGTCTGATTTTAGCGGCGATTTTATTTGTGATGGGGCTTAGCTGCCTTGTTATTCGCCGCAATCTGCTTTTCATGCTGATCGGACTGGAAATCATGATTAACTCAACTGCACTGGCATTTGTGGTTGCAGGGAGTTTTTGGGGGCAGCCAGACGGCCAAATTATGTATATATTGGCAATTACATTGGCTGCAGCGGAGGCGAGTATTGGATTGGCGTTGTTACTGCAACTCCATCGTCATCGTCAGAACCTGAATATTGATAAAGTCAGTGAGATGCGCGGATGAACCTACTCTATTTAACTATTCTGTTGCCTTTACTGGGGTCGGTGTTGTTAGCCTTCTCCCGTGGACGCTGGTCAGAAAACGTTTCGGCCATTATTGGTGCGGGGTCGGTCGGCTTAGCGGCCATCGTCGCATTCTATGCTGGCAATGAATTTTTAGCTCAAGACGCTGGTAGCGTGTTCATCCAACCTCTGTGGACTTGGATGTCTGTCGGTACCTTTAATATCCCATTCACCCTAATGTTAGATGGTCTATCTCTGACCATGTTAGGTGTGGTAACGGGTGTGGGCTTCCTTATTCATGTATACGCTTCTTGGTATATGCGTGGTGAGGAAGGTTACTCACGTTTCTTCGCTTACACTAACCTGTTTATCGCGAGTATGGTGGTCTTAGTCCTCGCTGATAACATGATGCTGATGTATCTCGGTTGGGAAGGGGTAGGGCTGTGCAGTTACCTGTTGATTGGTTTCTATTATACCAATCCAGAAAACGGTAAAGCCGCAATGAAAGCGTTCTTTGTCACGCGTATCGGTGACGTATTCCTCGCAATTGGTATGTTTATCCTGTGGAATGAGCTCGGCACATTGAATTTCAGCGAAATGGCGGTGTTAGCACCTCAGAAATTTGCTGAAGGTTCGAGTGCGATCAATTGGGCAACCTTGATGTTATTAGGTGGCGCAGTCGGTAAATCAGCACAGTTACCATTGCAAACGTGGTTGGCAGATGCGATGGCGGGTCCAACGCCAGTTTCAGCATTGATCCACGCCGCAACCATGGTAACGGCCGGTGTGTACTTAGTGGCTCGTACCCACGTTCTGTTCTTATTAGCGCCAGAAGTTTTACATCTAGTTGGCGTTGTGGGCGCAGTGACATTAGTACTGGCAGGGTTTGCTGCACTGGTTCAAACCGATATCAAGCGTGTGCTTGCTTATTCCACGATGAGCCAAATCGGTTATATGTTTTTGGCTCTCGGTGTGCAAGCTTGGGATGCTGCGATTTTCCACCTGATGACGCACGCTTTCTTTAAAGCACTGTTGTTCCTGTCAGCAGGTTCGGTCATTTTGGCATGCCACCACGAGCAAAATATCTTCAAAATGGGCGGATTGCGTAAGCAAATTCCATTTATCTACGCTGTGATGTTGATTGGCGGAAGCGCACTGGCAGCATTGCCATTGTTTACTGCTGGTTTCTACAGTAAAGATGCCATTTTGTGGGGTGCGCAGCTTGATGGACAGACTGTATTGTTGTGGGCAGGTATCCTCGGTGCATTAATGACCGCAATTTATACCTTCCGTATGATTTTCATCGTGTTCCACGGTGAAGCAAAAATCAAAGCGCATAAGGTTAAAGGCATCACTCACACATTACCACTGGGCATTTTGGCTATCCTTGCAACGTTTGTTGGTGCATTAATCCACCAACCACTCGAAGGGGTATTCCCTGCAGAAGCGGCTGGCAGTGAAGACGGTAAAGTCTTACTCGAAGCGATTTCTGGCGGGTTTGCTATCGCTGGTCTATTAATTGCGGTATTCCTCTACCTGTTTAGACGTTCAATAGTCGATGCTATCGCGAAAACTGCGGTGGGTCGTTTCTTCAGCGCATGGTGGTACCAAGCGTGGGGCTTCGACTGGCTGTATGACGTAGTCTTTGTAAAACCGTTTAAAGGTATTGCATGGCTACTGGAAAGCGATCCGATTAACTCTCTGATGAATATCCCTGCACATCTTTCACGTTGGGCAAATAAAGGGCTTGCAGTGAGTGAAAACGGCCAAATCCGTTGGTATGTTGCCTCGTTGGGGCTGGGTGCAGTGCTGATTCTTGCTCTGCTGCTTTTGGTTTAATTAAGGGACACATTGCGCCATGCTATTACCCTGGCTAATACTCATTCCCTTCATCGGAGGCCTGCTAAGCTGGCAGGCTGACCGGTTCAGTCATCGCGCACCGCGCTGGATTGCACTGGCGACGATGGGAATAACATTAATACTCTCCGTGCAATTGTGGTTAGAAGGGAATTACTCTCTTGTTAATCCACAAGGGATTCCACAATGGCAATCTGTTTTCTTTATGCCGTGGATCCCGTCACTGGGAATTGACTTTCATTTAGCTATTGACGGTTTATCACTGCTGATGGTCGTATTAAC
Source organism: Providencia sp. PROV150 (assembly GCF_028481025.1). Classification (NCBI taxonomy): domain Bacteria; kingdom Pseudomonadati; phylum Pseudomonadota; class Gammaproteobacteria; order Enterobacterales; family Morganellaceae; genus Providencia; species Providencia sp. PROV150. The sequence continues at coordinate 21,053 of NZ_JAMPPJ010000003.1, forward strand.
GGCTATCATGGGGGCTTTCTCGATTCTGAGCTCTTGGAGTGAAAACCAGAAGAACCAAGGTGCGTATCACTTTAACCTGCTGTGGATTATCACAGGTGTGATGGGGATTTTCACCGCAGTTGACTTGTTCTTATTCTTCTTCTTCTGGGAGATGATGCTGATCCCAATGTACTTCCTGATTGCCAATTGGGGACACAAAGGGTCAGATAACCGAAAACATATCAACGCTGCGACCAAGTTTTTTATCTATACGCAGGCAAGTGGCTTGATCATGTTGGTTTCCATCATTGGATTGGCACTAGCGAATTACAATACTTCAGGCGTATTAACATTCGATTATAACCAACTGTTAGGCGCAGAACTGTCTAGTAACGTTGCGTTTATGTTGATGTTAGGCTTCTTTATCGCCTTTGCCGTTAAAATGCCATTGGTTCCTTTCCATGGTTGGATGGCAGATACCCAAGAACAGTCGCCTACAGCGGGTTCCGTGGATATCTCCGGTATCATGCTAAAAACCGCAGCATACGGCCTGTTACGCTTTACTTTGCCTCTGTTCCCTGAAGCCTCTATCCAGTTCACGCCAGTGGCGATGACGCTGGGTGTGATCAGTATCTTCTACGGTGCATGGTTGGCGTTCAAACAAACGGATATCAAACGTCTTGCAGCGTACAGTAGCTTATCCCATATGGGCTTTGTGACAGTCGCTATTTACGCGGGTTCAACCTTGGCCTACCAAGGTGCTGTAGTTCAAATGATCACCAATGGTTTGTCTGGTGCGGCACTGATTATCATTAGTGGTCAACTGTATGAACGTACGCAAACTCGTGATATGCGCATGATGGGTGGATTATGGAAACGCATTAAATGGTTACCAGGAATGTCCCTGTTCTTTGCTGCGGCAACGCTAGGAATGCCAGGTACAGGTAACTTCATTGGTGAATTTATGATCCTGTTTGGCAGCTTCAGCCAATTCACGTTAGTGACTTGTATTATGGTCTTTGGTGTGGTGTTTGCGTCTATCTATTCACTGTGGATGATGCAACAGACCTACTACGGTACACCTAAGTCTGAAAAAGAAATGAAAGGGTTAACGGCACGTGAATTTGGTGTGCTGCTGGCTCTGGCTGCTTTACTGGTTATTATCGGTTTCTACCCACAACCAATTTTAGATACATCAATTGGTTCGATGGAAACATTGCATAACCTGTATTCTGCTTCACTTACAACATTAGGGCTGTAATTCGCCATGACAATAACTCCTCAAGAACTGATCGCAATACTACCACTGATGATCGTCGGGTTGACGGCGGTGGTTGTGATGCTGTCCATTGCGTGGCGACGCGATCACCTTACCAGTGCCGCGCTGACAGTATCTGGCTTTGTTATTGCGTTGCTTTCACTGATTTGGGTAGCCGACGGCTACCTAATGGATGTGACTTCGCTTATCCGTGTTGATGGCTTTGCGCTGTTCTATAGTGCATTAGTCCTGATTGCAGGTATCGGTACCAGCATCTTTGCCTACCACTGGCTGGAAGGTTTTGGCGACAATAGAGATGAATTCCACTTGTTAGTTGCTATCGCGGTGGCAGGTGGTGTGCTGTTATCTATGTCAAACCATATGGCGTCGATGTTTATCGGTATTGAGCTGATTTCATTGCCACTGTTTGGCTTAGTTGCCTATACCTTTGAGCGCAGTCGCACATTAGAAGCTGGGATCAAGTACATGCTGTTATCTGCAGCAGCGTCTTCATTCCTGTTATTCGGAATTGCGTTACTGTATGCGGAATCGGGTAGCTTAAGCTTCGCAGCTGTTGGTCAAAGTCTTTCTGATAACCAAATTCACGCCCCATTAGTGATGATTGGTTTCGGTATGCTCATTGTTGGTTTTGGCTTTAAACTGTCACTGTTTCCATTCCAACTGTGGACACCAGACGTTTACCAAGGTGCGCCTGCACCTGTGTCAGCTTTCTTAGCAACGGGTAGTAAAATCGCTATCTTTGCCGTATTAGTGCGTATCTTTTTGGAAGCACCAATTGCCAACAGCAATACGTTAGCGATTGTGATTTCAGTGATTGCCATAGCATCTATCTTGTTTGGTAACTTACTGGCTATCACACAAAAAAGCGCAAAACGCTTGCTGGGTTACTCATCTATCTCGCATATGGGTTATTTACTCGTTGCCCTTGTTGCGTTACGTATCGACCCAGTAGCGTCACAAGTGACTATCGCAATCTACTTAGTGGGTTACTTGTTTGCAAGCTTAGGCGCATTTGGTGTTGTGAGTATCGTTTCCAGTCCTTATCGTGGTGATGACCAGGATGATTTCAGTGCATTCCGTGGGCTGTTCTGGCATAAACCCGTTCTAGCAACGGTAATGACTGTGATGATGCTGTCGCTGGCGGGTATTCCAATTACATTAGGATTTATTGGTAAATTCTATGTGATTGCATCTGCGGTGAATGCAGAGTTATGGTGGTTAACAGGAGCTGTAGTGGTTGGTAGTGCAATTGGCTTATATTACTACCTAAGCTTTATGGCTAGCCTATATAGCCGCGATGCAGAACATGCAGAACGTTATACAGGCCCTGAAAAAGCAACGTTAGGGACCGTTGTTGCTGTTATTTGCGCCATTGCGGTTATTGTCTTTGGTGTATGGCCACAACCTCTTATTGATATGACATCAACAGCACTTGCTGTGATTAACTAATAGGCCAAAATTTCCTATAGTTGATAAACCGGCTACTTTTGAGTAGCCGGTTTTTTTTTAATCAGGTAACTGACGCTGATATTGGTATTCCATATCATCTAAAAAAGACATTAGTACTTGGCTTGCGGTATTGATCTTTTGAATATTCACTGTTTTTTCAGACGATTTTTCATTAATAAAATGGCACCATTCCCACCAATAATTCTTAATGAGGCCTATCTGAGTAATAATTGATAATTTATGTGAATCTATAGCGGTGATTTGTTCTGATAAGAGCATGAGTTGAGAAAGCTTAAATATTGTTTTATCAATGTGATTAACTTCTTCCTTTAATTCTAAAATTTGGTTTCCTAAATCTAGCCTGACCTCTACAAGTTGCGCAAATTCTAAACCATCATCAATGACTGATAATAAATTTTTAATAAAAGCAATGGCTGACTTTAATATTTGCTTTTTATTTGTTGGCATATCAATTGAGTCAATTAACTCATCATTTAACAAATGTTTTTTTAAGAAATCAGTGATTTTAGATTTTAAGATGATATCTTCTGCTGCGGTAATAACGGAGTGTTGCTGATTGATTTCGTTTATTTTTAGCATTTTACTATTTTTGGATGTGACTAGGAGTTCTTTTTGTTCTGCGTATTGCTGTAGTTTATGTTGGTTGCTTTCTTCCACATGAATGAGTGATAGAGAGTCGGTGGTGTAACTGAATTTGGTAATTATTCTTTCTAGCTCTAATTTAAAATCAATTAAATCTTCAATAAAGCTTGTGACTAAAATTCCGTCAGGTATATTTGTATTTTCACTATTTAATTCACTTTTTAAAATATAATTTAATTTTATTTTTAGCTTCGGTATCGAGTTTCTGATTGTTTCATTTATATTGAAAGTCTTACTTGCAATTTTTTGTATCTTTCCGTGTATGATAAAGTCATAATGTATTATATTTTTATTAAATGCGGAAATTTCATTTGACATATGCCTTAACTGATAAATATCAATGGAGGGCAATATCGGTAAATCAAGCTTATCTTGCATATGAGTACCTTTTATTGAGGGGGGGTGCTATTTGGTTGAATTTGGTCAAATAACGTTATTAAATGTGTAGAGTATTCTTGAATGGTATACCAAGATGTAACAATTCGTTTGAAATGAGTAATGAATTTAATAAGTTTATCAGCGTTATTGATTTTTTTGAAAACCTCGATTGATTGGGTTATTTCGGTTAGGAGGACAAGCCACATATAATCTAAATGGTCAACGGCTAACCGTGCATCTTTAAAGAAACCATCGATTTTATGGAGGTTAATTTGAATATCAAAGATAACTTTTTTGATGAGTTCTTCTCTGTTAATTTGGTCGTTAATTGATTTTATTTCTGCTAATGTTTCATTCTTTCTTGCTCGAATTTTTTCAGCTTTCGAACCAAAAATACTACCAGTAATAATGAGACCGATGACACCACCTGCTAAGCCGGTGAAGCTGAGTTTTACAAAATGTGAATACTCTTGTTCTAATTGCTGTAGTTCCTGTTTTTTCGTTTTAAGTAATTCTTGTAAGTAGGTATCTGTAATTTCATTATCAGTAGTTTCAAGTTGATTATATAGCCCTTTAATATTAAACAATAATGATTCAACGTGTTGATAATTAGATAGATACCCACCTGTAATATGTACTCTAAAATCTGAAATGATATTTTTAATATTACTTGTCTTAATGGATTGCTCCTTAATATCATCTTTAATTAATTGTAAGATATTAGTTAGTTCAGTCGCTATTTGTTGGTCATCGCTTTGATAAAATATTTCATCTAACTCACTTTCATTAATATCATTCAAACTGTCTGATACTCTTTTCAATATAGGCATATGGTTTATATATTCAATAATCTGCCCTCCTGTATGTATAATGTTTCGGCTAGCTAGAGATAGGTTGACAGATTGCTCTTTAACATGTTGTTCGACATTATCCCAGGTATTGGCATGATCTCGAATATTGATAATAGTATTAATTAATTCGTCTGTATCTATTGGTAAAGTGGTTGATGAGGTAATACCAAACCATTTTAGAATATCATTTTTTTTCCAAGGCAAAGAAAGAGAGAAGTAAACATGGCGATGTATGCTAATTAAATCGTCTAATGTAAAAATACCGACTTCGCGGGTTGAAAGAGCATCTTGATTCGTTAATAAAGCTAAGGTTGTATGGCCTATATGCTCTTTTTCAATAATTCTGTCGTAATTTTCTTTTGTATTCATTTTAAAATCCATGTTGATTAAGTTAAGGATTGAACACTAATTTGTATTAGCACTATTGTATGGTTGAGTTACCTATTTATTGTAAATGAAAATATAAATTTCATATTTGTTAACCTACTAGAAATTGACTGAAAGTTTTATACTAAAAAATGAAAAACAGAGCTAAAAAATAGCACTTTGAGCAAGTCAATACATGTTTAAAATATTATTTTTTATTATATATATTTAGAAATCATCTATAGTGATACTAAATTAAATAACGCATAACAATATGATGATAATTAAAATTTACGGCGGTTTTACTCTTGAAGGTTAAATAGAATTGTAATGGAATATAGGTTTGCAGCTTAAATATAACTATGTTTCAAAATGGAATTCTTTTTGGATAAAAATGAAGCAATTTCGAGAGGGAGGAAAGAAGAAAGGGGATAAAATCACATTTTCCATTAATTAAATGAATGGAATGACGTGTAATATATATAATAAGCTATACTATCAACAACCTGAACCTCTATTCGTGTAACAAGGTTGGTTTTGATGTGATTTCTCTTGGCTATCGTCATTTGGGGCATAAGCGATAATTATAGTGATGTACTAAAAACAATTTGTTTATTGCAGATAATCTGTTTTTAGTGCTGAACCGGTGACATAGCATTTACTGTTAGTCATCAATGTATTAAAAAATGGTTTTGCGCTATATAATAACGCGTAGTGAATTTGTGTGATGTAGCAGTGGGAATCTAAAGTGAACTATAAAAAAATTGATCAACTGATAACTGAAATTTTGGATCATTTGTCTACATTGACACTAAAAAACCAAGAGTTTATTCGTTTTGTTTGGCAATTGGATGCGCAGACCGCTTTCCCTGGTCTTTCATGGCTATCAGTGCAAGAAAGCTACCCTCAATTTTACTGGTATCAACGGACGGGAGCTGAAGAATGTAGTGCTCTTGGCATGGTGAAATCTTTTGATTCGATAGATAAGGCTCAAGCTTTTTTATCGCAATACCCTGATATACCAGAAATGCGCCTATGGGGGCTTAATGGGTGGAATGCCGTCGGGGATGGGATCCCTGACGAGATAAAACGTCAAGCAACATTTTGTTTTTTACCTCGTATTGAAATTCATCGACTACGTTCAATGATTAACGTTAGCATCAATATAGAAGGTGAAGAAGATCGCTTAAATGCCATTCATCTTTTACAGCAATTAAAACCCGTTTCTCAAGTGACATTGGCACTGAATGCGGATATTACTGCGCAAGAACATATTCCTACTCATGATGAATGGTGCCGTTTATTAAATTGCGCTATTGATGATATGAAGTCAGGGAAAATGGAAAAAGTGGTTATGGCAAGGGAAACAAAACTCACCCTGTCTAGACCCATTGCGGTTGCTCAGTTTTTAGCACAAAGCCAGCAAGTGAATCATCATTGCTACCATTTTATGATGGCCTTCAACGCGCATTCTGGTTTTATTTCTTCAACCCCCGAGCGTTTATATTTACGTCAAGATGGCCAATTAAATTCTGAGGCCTTAGCGGGAACCGTCGCTAATGACCCTGATGATGCAGTCGCAGCAGAGTACGCTAAATGGTTGATGGAAGATAAAAAAAACCAACATGAAAACTTAGTGGTTGTTGATGATATTTGTCAACAATTGCAAGGGGCGGTGACTGGGGTAGATGTGTCTTCAGCAAAAGTTATTCGTTTAAGAAAAATTCAACACCTTTATCGTTCAATTGTTGCGACGCTAATCACCCCTTCTGATAGCGATTGTTTACAACGCCTCCAACCTACCGCTGCCGTGTGTGGTTTGCCACGAAAAGTCGCTCGGCAATTTTTAGCCAAAAATGAACCTTTTTCTCGCGGCTGGTATGCAGGGACGGGTGGTTTTATGAGCTTAAATAAAAGTGAATTCGCGGTATCTCTACGTTGTGCGCAAATAGAGGGTGCACAGGTCTCATTATATTCAGGCGCTGGTATTGTCAGTGGCTCAGACCCAGAGCAAGAGTGGATAGAAATTGAAAATAAAGCGGCTGGGCTAAAGTCTTTATTTGAAAATAACGAAAAACCATAAAATAAAAATGGTTATTTTCTTTTTTATTTCAATTAGTTCATCAAAAATTGTCCTGAGATCAAGAAATTTATTTCAGCCAGTCTAAACTAATTGATAACTAATAATTTGCTGAGCATATTATGTCGAATTCTGCTTTTAACCTCCGTTGGGCTGAAGTGATTATCGAAGCACTGTCTCGCCACGGAATGAAACACATCTGTATTGCGCCTGGTTCGCGCTCAACACCCTTGACCCTTGCGGCAATTAACCATGGTAAATTGCATTGCCATACGCATTTTGATGAGCGTGGTTTAGGGCACCTAGCTCTAGGTTTAGCAAAAGCCAGTCATGAGCCTGTAGGGGTTATCGTTACCTCTGGTACAGCTGTTGCAAACCTTTACCCTTCATTAATTGAAGCCGGTTTAACAGGGGAAAAGGTGATTTTTCTTACCGCTGACAGACCGCCAGAATTGATTGATTGCGGTGCTAATCAAGCTATTCGGCAAACACATATTTTTGCATCTCACCCCTCTCAATCATTAATGTTGCCAAGGCCGACGCAAGATATTTCAGCGAAATGGTTGGTCACCGCGATTGATAATGGCATGAACCAGTTACACCATGGTGCCTTTCATATTAATTGTCCATTTGCAGAGCCACTATATGGTGAAATGGATGGGAAATATGAGTGGCAGCAAACACTTGGAGAATGGTGGAATTCTTCTCACCCGTGGTTAACGGAGCCATTAACCCATTCCGTCGCATTGGTTGCGGATTGGTATTTTTGGCGTCAGAAAAAAGGCGTTGTGATTGCAGGGCGAATGACAGCGAGTGAAGGGGAGTTAGTTGCAAAATGGGCACAGGAACTTGGATGGCCAGTACTCGGTGATGTGCTGTCTCAAACCGGACAACCTTTTCCATGTGCCGATTTATGGCTACAACATCCAGAAACTCAGTCTATTTTAAAAGATGCGGAATTAGTCGTTCAGTTTGGTTCAAGCTTAACGGGAAAACGGCTCTTACAATGGCAAGCCAATTGTGAGCCGCAAGAGTATTGGATTATCGACTCAATACCTCAGCGGTTAGACCCAGCCAATCATAAGGGAAGAAAATTAACCTGTTCAATCAAGGGTTGGCTAGATAACCATCCTGCACAGCCGAGAAGCTTGTGGTGTGAGTCGCTGCCCACTTTAGTGCAAAAAACTCAACACCATGTGCGCCAACGCTTACAAGCGCAGTTTTCAGAAGCCGCAGTTGCACACCAATTACCTGAACTGCTGCCTCCACGAGGCCAACTATTTGTTGGCAACAGCTTAATTGTCCGTTTGGTAGATGCACTAGCACAACTTCCATTGGGCTATCCTGTTTATAGTAACCGGGGCGCGAGTGGTATTGATGGTTTGATTTCTACCATGGCAGGTGTTCAGCGGGCAACAGCACGGCCAACATTGGCTATTGTTGGGGATATTTCTGCACTATATGACTTGAATAGTTTGGCTTTGTTGCGTGAGCCTTCAGCGCCCACCGTTCTGATCGTGGTGAATAACAATGGTGGGCAAATTTTTTCTATGTTACCTACACCAGACGAAGCAAGACAAAACTATTACTGTATGCCGCAAAATGTCAGTTTCGAGCCCGCGGCGAAAATGTTTGGCTTACAATACTGTGCGCCGACAGACTGGACAACACTAAAAAATACCGTTCAACAATTTTGGCGCCGTCAACAGGGCACATTGCTGGTGGAATTGCAGGTGGCAAGTGATGAAGGCGCCCGTACGTTAAAACAACTATTGAATGAAGTTGTGGAACTGTAATGTTATCTGCCCATAGACATAATTCAGTCTCATCTTCTCCTTGGGTCATCTGGCTGCATGGCTTGTTAGGTAGTGCCGATGACTGGCAACCTGTGATTGAACAAACACGTGCTTTTCCATCGTTAGCGGTGGATTTACCAGGGCATGGCGGTTCTCACTCAGAGCCATGCCAAGGTTTTTCACATTTTGATCAACAACTCAGCGCTCTTTTACAGTATCATCAAATTAATGAATACTACTTGGTTGGCTATTCACTCGGTGCTCGGTTAGCGATGCATTTTGCCTGTCACTATCAGCCTAACGGATTATTAGGTTTAGTGATTGAGGGGGGCAATGTGGGATTAGTCAATGAACAAGAACGAGTTGCTCGGGCGGCTAATGATAAGGCATGGGCACAACGTTTTCGTTCAGAACCCATCGAAGAAGTGTTAGATGATTGGTATCAACAAGCTGTATTTGCTGATTTGTCGACCACTCAGCGCCAACATTTAATTCAGTTACGTCGGCAAAATAACCCGCACAGTATTGCTGCTATGCTAGAAAATACATCATTAGCAAAGCAACCTTTCTTGGCGGACAAATTGCATCAATTGACCTGTCCTTATCGTTATTTTTGTGGCGAAAAGGATAAAAAGTTTCGAAGCGTTTCGCAACAATATGAATTGCCGTTAACGCTAATTGAAAATGCAGGGCATAATGCGCATTGGGAAAACCCAATGGGCTTTGCAGCTGCACTACACCATTTTTTATCACACTGTGGTTAAAGGAATCTGATAATGATTTATCCAAGCGAAGAAAAATTATACGCACCAATTGAATGGCAAGATTGCTCTACAGGGTTTGAAGATATTCGCTATCATAAATCTCCTGAAGGGATTGCAAAAATTACGATTAATCGCCCAGAAGTGCGTAATGCTTTTCGTCCACAAACCGTGAAAGAAATGATCCAAGCTCTATCTGATGCACGCTATGATGACCAAGTTGGAACTATCATTTTAACGGGTGAAGGTGAAAAAGCATTTTGTGCCGGTGGTGACCAAAAAATTCGTGGCGACTACGGCGGGTATCGTGACGAAAGTGGTACTCATCACTTAAATGTATTAGATTTCCAACGTCAAATTCGTACTTGTCCAAAACCTGTGGTGGCAATGGTCGCCGGTTTCTCTATCGGTGGTGGTCATGTGTTACACATGATGTGTGACCTGACTATTGCTGCAGATAATGCAATCTTTGGCCAAACCGGTCCAAAAGTTGGCTCATTTGATGGTGGCTGGGGTGCGTCTTATATGGCACGTATTGTTGGGCAGAAAAAGGCACGTGAAATCTGGTTCCTGTGCCGCCAGTATAATGCACAAGAAGCGTTGGATATGGGGCTGGTTAATACTGTCGTTCCTTATGCTGACTTAGAAAAAGAGACTGTGCGTTGGTGTCGTGAAATGCTAGAGAACAGCCCAATGGCATTACGTTGCTTGAAAGCCGCCTTGAATGCAGATTGTGATGGTCAGGCTGGCCTGCAAGAGCTCGCAGGTAATGCCACTATGTTGTTCTATATGACAGATGAAGGGCAAGAAGGCCGTAACGCCTTTAATGAAAAACGTGCTCCAGACTTCTCTAAATATAAGCGTAATCCATAATGCGTAAAGCCCGTATTTATTCGTTCAGCCTGCCGATGGAGGCAGGCGTTATCCTTCGCTATCAGCGACTAAAAACGCGTGATGGGCTTTTAGTCTGTTTACAAGATGGGGATAATGAAGGTTGGGGAGAAATTTCGCCTCTACCTGAATTCAGTCGTGAAACATTAGAAGAAGCAACCGCAGAAACTATTAAGCGACTGAATGAATGGGTGAAAGAAGGCAAAATTTCTAATAGTTTATTACCCTCTGTGGCTTTTGGGTGCAGCTGCGCTCTAGCGGAGCTGGCAGGGGAGCTTCCTGAACAAGCGGATTACCGCAAAGCGCCTTTATGTAGTGGTGATCCTGACGATTTAATCTTAAGCCTTGATGCAATGGAAGGTGAGAAAGTCGCTAAGGTTAAAGTCGGTCTATATGAAGCGGTACGTGATGGTATGGTGGTTAACCTGTTACTAGAGGCAGTTCCAGAACTGAAACTGCGTTTGGATGCGAATCGCAGTTGGACCCGAACAAAAGCCGACGGTTTTGCTAAATATGTTAATCCAGACTACCGTAGTCGTATTGCGTTTTTAGAGGAGCCGTGTAAGACCCGTGAAGAGTCACTGCAATTTGCAGCAGATACTGGCATTAGTATTGCTTGGGATGAAAGTGTACGTGAAGAAGGCTTTATGGTAGAAGCGCAGGAAGGGGTTTCTGCGATAGTCATTAAACCGACCCTGACAGGCAGCTTGTCATATTGCCGCTATTTAGTGGAAGAATCACATCGCTTAGGGTTACAAGCTGTGATTAGCTCATCCATTGAAAGTAGCTTTGGTTTAACACAACTTGCTCGTGTAGCGCATTGGCTAACGCCAAATACCATTCCAGGCTTAGACACGGTATCACTTATTCAATCTCAATTGGTACGGCCTTGGCCACAATGTGATATTCCGCTTCAGCAGTTAGATGATTTAACGCTTGTATGGCAGAGTTAGCACAATTTAAAGATTGGCCTTGGCAACACTGGGCCAATCTTCGTCCGAACTCAATCGCTCTAGTCACAGAGTCCCAAAGTATGACTTGGGAAAGTGTAAGCCAACAAATTACTGACCTTAGAACTTACTTTTTAATGCAAGGCGTAGAGCAGGGGCAGTGTATTGTTTTACATGGGAAAAATTCAGTTGAATTATTACTGAGTCAGCTGGCACTTATTGCTTGTGGGGCTCGTGTTTTACCATTAAATCCCCGCCTCCCAGAACGGTTGTTAGCAGAATTATTACCTCATCTTAATGTTAGCTCAGTTATTGATTTTACTGATGAATCAAATCTGTTAGCAAATTATCGTAATTTAGATTATCAACTTTATTACCATTTTATTCGTGATGAAGAGGTTGCTCCGGTTATTTTTCAAGAGGTTATTCAGCAGCCCGCTACGTTGATTTTAACATCGGGATCGACAGGTCTACCTAAAGCCGCTGTTCACAGTGTCGCTGCGCACTTAAATAGTGCAGCAGGTGTTGTTAATCTGATGAATTACCAGCAAGGAGATTGTTGGTTACTATCGCTGCCGTTATTCCATGTATCTGGTCAGGGGATTGTTTGGCGCTGGCTTCTTAAAGGTGGCTCACTTGCGGTCAAAAATCTTCCTTTGGCTCAAGCATTGCATGAGGTCACTCATGCCTCTTTAGTTCCGACCCAGTTATGGCGTTTATTAAATGATAAATCAGTGACTAATATCGCATTGAAAGCCGTTTTATTGGGAGGAGCGAGTATCCCTTCAACCTTGACGGATCTGGCTCAACAGCATGGTATTGCTTGTTGGAGCGGCTATGGGATGACAGAAATGGCATCTACGGTTTGTGCGAAACGGGCAGACGGTAAAAAAGGTGTCGGTTTACCCTTAAAAGGCAAGCAAGTTCGTCTTGTGGATGATGAAATTCAAATTCAATCAGATAGTCAGGCTCTGGGTTATTGGTTTGATGGGCAACTTCACCCATTAAATTGCCTAGATAACTGGTTTAAAACTAACGATAAAGGGACTTTTATCGATGGGGAATATCAGATTATTGGTCGTCTAGACAACTTATTTATCAGTGGTGGGGAGTGCGTTCAACCCGAAGATATCGAATCAGTCATAAATTCACATCCTGATGTCAGCCAAAGTTTTATTATACCTATTGATGATGTGCAATTTGGGCAACGTCCTGTCGCGGTTATTGAAGCAAATGAGTCAGTGGATTTAAATCAGCTGGCGGATTGGTTAAAAGATAAACTCGCTCCATACCAATATCCTATGGCATTTTATTATTTAGACCCTGAATTGAAAGCAGGGGGAATAAAAGTGTCTAGGCAACAAGTGAAGAAGTGGTTGTTAGCGAGAATAAAAGAATAGGGCGAAATAGTGGCGGGGTTATCCCCACCACTTAATGACTTACACTATTTTAGTGCTTTTAACGCTTTTTCGACACCCGCACCGTATTCAGGGTGAACTTGTTTAAATAACTCGATTTGGCGCACTTGTGTGGCTTCAGTCGCGTCAATCAGTTCACCGGCAATACGTTTAAACATACGTTGGTGCTCGGCATCATCTAACAACTCATATAATGCACGTGGCTGGCTGAAATAATCTTGGTCTTCGCGGTGATCCCAATGGTCAGCAGCACCTTCAATAGATAATGGCGGTTCGCTAAAGTCCGGTTGTTCTTGGAATAATCCGGCTTCATTTGGCTCATAGGTCACATGGTTGCCACTATTACCGTCAACGCGCATTGCCCCATCACGGTGGTAATTATGGAATGGGCAACGTGGGGCGTTTACTGGGATTTGGTGATGGTTGACACCAAGACGATAACGATGAGCATCGCCATAAGAGAACAGGCGGCCTTGTAACATTCTATCTGGCGAGAAACCAATACCCGGAACCACGTTAGCAGGGCTAAAAGCCGCTTGTTCTACGTCAGCAAAATAGTTGTCTGGATTACGATTAAGTTCAAAATAACCGACATCAATTAATGGATAATCTTTGTGTGGCCATACTTTGGTTAAGTCAAATGGGTTATAAGGAACTTGAGAAGCTTCTTTTTCTGGCATAATTTGCACTTGCAAATTCCAGCGTGGGAAATCCCCTTTTTCGATGGATTCAAACAGATCTCGCTGTGAACTTTCTCTATCTTTACCCACTAACTGCTCAGCTTGTTCATCAGACAGATTTTGAATACCTTGTTGGCAACGGAAATGGAATTTGACCCAGAAACGTTCATTGTTACTGTTGATGAAACTATATGTATGGCTACCAAAACCATGCATATGACGGTAACTTTGTGGGATACCACGGTCACTAGCATCAATGGTTAACTGGTGTAAAGATTCAGGTAATTGGGAGAAAAAGGCCCATTTATGTTCCATTGTACGCAGGTTAGAGCGAGGGTCACGTTTAACTACGTGGTTTAAATCAGGGAATTTTAATGGGTCACGGAAATAGAATACAGGGGTGTTGTTACCCACCATATCCCAGTTACCTTCCTCAGTATAAAACTTTAATGCGAAGCCACGAATATCACGTTCTGCGTCGGCAGCTCCACGTTCGCCTGCAACGGTAGAGAACCGAGCGAACATTTCTGTTTTTTTCCCTACTTCAGAGAAAATTTTTGCACGAGTATAGCGGCTAATATCATGGGTTACGGTAAAGGTACCGAAAGCACCAGAACCTTTTGCGTGCATACGTCTTTCAGGGATTACTTCACGGTCAAAATGGGCAAGTTTTTCTAAAAACCAAACATCCTGTAATAACATTGGGCCACGTTTACCCGCTGTCATGACATTATTATTATTGGCGACTGGGGCGCCTGAGGCGGTAGTAAGGCCTTTCTTTTTCATCACAATGCTCCTTTGTTTGGATTAAATGACTACACAAACCTAACTAATAAGTTAATATTTTGTAAAAAATAAAAAACACGACTACAATAAACTTGTAATTCAGTATAGTTATTATGGAATTGATTATCTAATTAATATAACCAATTACTGTGATTACAAGTAAAAAAATACGTATTTATCGCACTTTTTTGCACTAAAATTTTTGATGCGTGAAATTTTGTAATGAATAACGAGGGCTTTTATCGAGGCTATAGCGTAAATCTAGGTAAGAATGGCTGAAAATAGGGTGAGATTCGCGTAATATCCATAGGTAATAATATCAAGAGGATAAAATAATGCGCAAATTTTTATTATTGGCAGCAGCGATGTCACCATTATTCGTAGGTACTGCACATGCAGTTTCAGTTAGTGCACAAGCAGGTGAACATTTTACTGAGCTGTCTGCAGGGTTAGGTAACCAGAATGCAGGGTTGGCATTTAACGGCTCTTGGGCTCGTAGTGACCATGATGGGCAAATGGGTAGTATTGGTGCCACATTTGGCTTACCTATTGGGCCTTTTTCTGCATTTGTAGGGGGTAAAGGGCTATATCTATCACCTGATCACAATAGTAATGGTGCTGCATTAGCTGTTGGTGGTGGGTTAAATTGGCAGGCTTTGCCTTCACTCAATATTTACGGTGAAGCTTATGGTGCTCCAGAGCAACTGACTTCAGGCAGCAAATCGTACGTCGAAGCTAAAGCCGGTGCACGTTATACGGTATTTAAGCCTTTATCTATTGATGCGGGATATCGCTTAATTGAAATGAAAGGGACACATGGTCATAGTAGCGATAAAGTTGCTGATGGCTGGTATGTAGGGGCTGGCCTTTCATTCTAACAGGGTTATCTTGTTCATAATGCCCCTAGGCGTACATTATGTGTACGCCTAGGGCGAATTTGATGATGTAAACTTAGTTGAGTATTTTTTAAAATAATTGGTTAAACTTTTAGCTGCTTATCCATAGCTATTTACTTCAGTTTTTATTGCATTACTTTAATGACGTCAGCTCATCACGGCTCAATCCGGTGCTTTTCATAATAATTTCAGGGCTAACACCGTTTATCAATAAGTTGCGAGCTAAGGTGGTTTTAGTTTTTTGAACGCCTTCTTGAAGCCCTTTTTGAAGCCCTTCCTGTTTGCCTTTTTGCAGCCCCTCGAGAAGGCCCTCTTGATGACCCTTATTATGTAAGCGTTGTGCGATATTCATAATCGTCTCCTTGTGCTTTTCTGTTTGCGCTTCTAATGTGTAGATAAATTTTTCAAAATCAGTTGAGTCTAAAGCAGAAAATAGGTAATTGATGATAGTGACCACATCATTGTCGCTATTATAGTGTTGATTGAGTGCTTGCGCCAATAAAGGAAGCACATGGTGAAACTCATCTCGCAAACGTTTATGTTTCATCGCTAATTCCATAACAGCAATTTTGCGATGATTTACTAATTCATTATCGTCTATTACAGTGATATCAACCAACGGGAATGATTGTGTATATAACGTATTTGCCAGCTTGGGCTGAGGAAAACAATCTGTCCATAACTGAGTGTAAGGGTAAGGTGAACGAGTACCGTGGTAGAAAAGAATAGGAACAACTAGAGGTAATACAGTGCTTCCTTGCTGCATATGCTGATTCATTGCTAAAAACGCATAATGCATTAAGCGCCACGCCATCAGTTTATCTGGGGTTGACTGGTGCTCGACTAATAAATAAATATAGCCTGTTCCATGTGAGGTCTGTACTGAATACAGAACATCAGATAGCCGAGAGCGAAGCTGTTTATCAATAAATGATGAGTTAGTCAGCTTTAGCGTAGTGAAATCACATAATGATTTTATGTGTTTTGGTAAGTGAATTTCAAAAAAGTCACGTGCGCTGTCTATGTTTGACATAAACCTCTTAAATGCTGCATCGTGGACAGCAGAAATATTTTTCCTTTTCATTCAACCTAATTCCTTATTTACCTCTCAATAACTGTAAAGCAAGAGGGGTAGGGTTGTCTTTTCGGAATTATTTTCTGCCAAATGACGTAATTAAAGAAATATATATTAAATTATATGCAAATAATATATATGTGGAGATAGAGTAGGAATGCTAGGGGATTATTGATTGATTGCGGATATCAAACGATGGCCACCTTGATTGGGAGTGAGGATAGTTAATTTCAGATAAACAAAAGCCGTAATTTGAAGTTATCCGAATTACGGCTTAATTTATCAATTTGTTAGCCGACGTTCGGTAAGAAGCCGGCAACAATCGAAAATTGGATAGCGATTACTGCCACACCACATGCCAACACTAAGGCTAAAATAGGTGTACCACCTTTAACTTGATACCCACCTTGAGATTCTAATTTACGTACACGTAATGTTAGCAATGCAGGAATAATCAGCGCTAAGACCGAGAGTGCAACAGCTGCATAAGTTAATGCTTGTACGAAACTACTAAAGAATAGGGCAGCCAATAATGGCGGAACAAAGGTGAGTAAGCCTGTTTGCACTCGACCGATAAAATGATTACTCCGTTTGAATAAGTCGGCGAGGTAATCAAATAAGCCTAATGCGACACCTAAGAAAGATGTGGCCAACGCTAAATCCATAAACAAGCTGACGGCGATATTAACACGAGGTGTAGCGACAACATCGCGGATCGCGGTGAGTAACCCATTTAGACCTGATTCCTGCGCTAGTATTCCGAGAAAAGTATGTGATGGAATAGACCCTAACGTCGCAATCTGCCATAGAATATAAGCAACTAAAGGAATTGCGCTTCCGGTAATGAAAATCATACGTAATTTACGTACATCCCCATTCATATAGTTAACTAAACTTGGGACGCTGCCATGGAAACCAAAAGAGGTAAAAATAACGGGTACTGCGGCAAGGATAAGGCCTTTTTCAATTGGCATGGTGCTTAAGTTTACGGCTTCCGCGTGTGGCATCATTACAACTAACATGATGACTAAAAAAATCGTTTTCGCTGTGAATAAAATTCGGTTAATAAAATCGACGGAATGCGTACCAATACAGACAACTGCACCACCAATAATAGTAAATGCAATAATGGCAGTGTCAGTTGAAATTTTAAAGCCCCACCATGAAGACAGGCTATCTGAAATTAATACGCCCGCGCCACCGATATAAGCGGTTGTTAATGCGTACATTAATAGCAGCATACTTAGCCCAGTCACTATCTGGCCAATTGGGCCAAGATATTTTTTAGCAACAGAACCTAAGCCCATATTTGCAGGGTTATGCTGATACACTTCAACTAACAGTAATGAGGTATAACTCATTAACATCCATAATCCAACAAGCAAACAAACGATGCCTGTGAAACCGACTCCTGCAGCGGCAAGTGGCATTGCCAACATCCCTGCACCTATTGTTGTCCCTGCAACGATTAACACACTGCCAAGCGTACGATTCTTCACAAGTTCCTCTAATTGAATTTGAATAATTAATAAGTGATGCAGATTATGCGATTGCAAGTTCGCTGTCAAATGTAAATTACAGCGAGTGTAATATTAAGTTTACACTAATAATCAAGTAGATAGAGAGACTCAAGACAATGAGCAGAGTTAATAAAGTAAAGAAAAAATGATGATTTAAAGTGACTAAAGGTAAATTTAAATGGAGTGAGTTGTTAAAATTGGTTTAGTAGTTGATTGATTTTTATCAAAATGGTAGGTAACGGAATAGTATGTCAGTTACTTAATGAAAATTATGTGATGAGGTCAAAATAAAAGCATAAAAAATAAAACTAAATTGATTTTGAAGTTATCATAAATCAAATTAATGCTTGAAAATCATCCCGATAATATATGTAAACATATATATAAAGGATGGAACTATGGACTTTATGATTCAACTCGCCATTATCCTTGTTTGCTTATTCTATGGAGCAAAAAAAGGGGGAATGGCACTCGGGCTATTAGGTGGTGTTGGTTTAGTTATCTTAGTTTTTGGCTTTGGTTTACCGCCTGGAAAACCGCCTGTTGATGTAATGCTTGTTATCATTGCTGTTGTTGCCGCATCAGCAACGTTACAAGCATCAGGCGGTTTGGATGTCATGCTGCAAATTGCAGAACGACTACTGCGGAAAAACCCTAAGTACATTTCTATTGTGGCACCTTTTGTGACATGTATCTTAACCATTTTGTGTGGTACAGGGCATGTGGTGTATACAATTTTACCTATCATTTACGATGCGGCGATTAAAAATAATATTCGCCCTGAAAGGCCAATGGCTGCGAGTAGTATTGGCGCGCAAATGGGGATTATCGCTAGCCCAGTTTCAGTTGCCGTTGTTTCATTAGTCGCAATGCTAAATGGTGTGACAATCAATGGTAAGTCACTCGAATTTTTGGATTTATTAGCAATTACTATTCCATCAACATTAATTGGTATTTTAGCTATTGGTATTTTCAGTTGGTTTAGAGGTAAAGATCTCGATAAAGACCCTGTATTCCAAGAGTTTATCTCAGTCCCTGAAAACCATGATTATGTCTATGGTGACAGTGTGACACTGCTAAATACCAAATTACCGAAAATTAATTGGGTCGCGATGTGGATTTTTTTAGCTTCCATCGCAGTTGTGGCATTACTTGGCGCATTTTCTGAACTTAGACCGCTAGTTAACGGTAAGCCACTATCCATGGTTTTAGTCATCCAGATGTTTATGTTATTAGCAGGTGCGCTAATTATCATTATTTGTAAGACTAATCCAGGACAAATTTCAAAGAATGAAGTATTCCGTTCAGGGATGATTGCGATTGTTGCAGTATATGGTATCGCATGGATGGCAGAAACCATGTTCGGTGCTCATATGGATGAAATTAAAGGAACTTTAGGTTCTTTAGTGAAAGATTTCCCTTGGGCTTATGCAGTTATCTTATTATTAGTCTCTAAGTTTGTTAACTCACAAGCAGCTGCTCTGGCCGCTGTAGTACCAATTGCACTAGGGATTGGTGTTGACCCGGCTTATATTATCGCTTCTGCGCCTGCGTGTTATGGGTATTACATTTTACCGACTTACCCTAGTGACCTTGCGGCAATTCAATTTGACCGTTCTGGAACAACGCGTATTGGTAAATTTGTTATCAACCACAGCTTCATTCTACCGGGGTTAATTGGGGTGGGTGTTTCTTGTGTGTTTGGCTGGGTATTTGCAGGTTTATATGGTTATTTATAATCAATAAAGTAAGTCAATAAAAAGTGATTGCACAGGTAACGGATAAACCGCTGTGCAATCACCTATTTTAGATTAACCGATTTCAATATCCGATAGCGGATGACAGCAACAAGGCAGAATTTCTCCATCTTGCACAAATGCAATAGGTTTTTGCTTATAGCCCACTTTCCCATGTAATAACGTCACTCGGCATGAACCGCAGTAGCCTTCACGGCATTGGTATTCTACAGGAATACGGCTGTCTTCTAAGGCTTCCAACAAACACGAATGGACTTCAGTATGGAAGGGGACTTGAACACCCTGCGTTAACCGCAGGGTGATTTTATGGCTTGCCATGCTTATAGTTCGAAGTCGCTCAAATCGTCGGTATCGACTTGAGAGTCAATTTGGCCGACTAAATAAGAACTGACTTCAACCTCTTGAGGCGCAACTTGTACGTTGTCAGACACCAGCCATGCGTTGATCCATGGAATTGGGTTTGAACGCGTTTCAAATGGCAATTTCAGACCGACAGCTTGCATGCGAATATTAGTAATATATTCAACATATTGGCATAAAATATCTTTATTTAAACCAATCATAGAGCCTTCGCTGAATAGGTAGTCAGCCCACTCTTTCTCTTGCTCTGCCGCTTGAACGAATAAGTCATAACATTCTTGCTCGCACTCTGCCGCGATTTCTGCCATTTCTGGGTCATCTTGCCCCGAACGTAACAGGTTCAACATGTGTTGTGTACCAGTTAAGTGCAGTGCTTCATCACGTGCGATCAGTTTGATGATTTTAGCATTTCCTTCCATTAGCTCGCGTTCAGCAAACGCAAATGAACAGGCGAAGCTAACATAGAAACGAATTGCTTCGAGCGCATTAACGCTCATTAGGCACAGGTACAGCTGCTTCTTCAACTGACGCAGAGAAACAGTAACTTGCTTACCGTTGCAAGTATGCGTGCCTTCACCAAACATATGATAGTAATTGGTCATTTCGATCAGGTCATCGTAAAAACCAGAAATATCTTTAGCACGTTTTAAAATTTCTTCATTTTCAACGATATCGTCAAAAATAATGGCAGGGTCATTCACAATATTACGAATAATATGTGTATACGAACGTGAGTGGATAGTTTCAGAAAACGCCCACGTTTCAACCCAAGTTTCCAGTTCAGGAATCGAAATCAGTGGCAATAATGCCACATTAGGGCTGCGGCCCTGAATAGAGTCCAGCAGCGTTTGGTATTTCAGATTACTGATAAAGATATGCTTTTCGTGATCTGGCAGCGCATTATAGTCAATACGGTCGCGAGAGACATCAACCTCTTCAGGGCGCCAGAAAAACGACAGTTGTTTTTCAATCAGCTTTTCAAAAATAGGGTACTTTTGCTGATCATAACGCGCCACGTTAACAGGCTGGCCGAAAAACATCGGCTCCAGCATTTGGTCATTTTTTTTCTGTGAAAACGTTGTATATGTGTGTGACATAACAATTCCTATTAAATTTTACACGCGCCGCCTTCGCAATCGGAATCCGCTGACTCAACAACTTCTTCCAGATCGCCCTGAACATCTTCCGCCCCATCGCGAGTGTTATGGTAGTAAAGTGTTTTCACACCAAACTTATAGGCGAGCAATAAATCTTTTAGCAATTGGTTCATTGGTACTTTACCGCTCTCAAAACGAGTTGGGTCATAGTTTGTGTTAGCAGAAATCGACTGGTCGATAAATTTCTGCATGATACCAACGAGTTGTAAGTAGCCACTATTTGAAGGCATTTGCCACAGTAGCTCATAAGCACCTTTCAGATTTTCGTAATCAGGCACCACTTGGCGCAAGATACCATCTTTAGAGGCTTTAATACTGATATAACCACGCGGTGGTTCAATACCATTGGTTGCGTTAGAAATCTGTGATGATGTCTCTGAAGGCATCAATGCAGACAGTGTCGAGTTACGCAGACCATGTTGTTTAATTTCTTGGCGTAACGCTTCCCAATCGTAATGTAAAGGTTCATTAGTTAACTTATCGAGCTCTTTTTTATAGGTATCGATAGGCAAAACGCCTTGTGCATAGGTTGTTTCGTTGAACCATGGGCAAGCACCTTGCTCTTTTGCTAACTCATTCGAGGCTTTTAATAGATAATACTGAATGGCTTCGAATGTTTTATGCGTTAAGTTGTTTGCACTGCCATCAGAATAACGAACACCGTGCTTCGCGAGATAATAAGCGTAGTTAATCACGCCAATACCTAATGTACGACGGCCCATTGAGCCTTGTTTAGCCGCAATGATTGGGTAATCTTGGTAATCAAGTAGCGCATCGAGTGCACGAACAGCTAATATTGCTAGCTCTTCTAATTCATCTAGACTATCAATCGCCCCTAAGTTAAATGCTGATAATGTACACAGCGCAATTTCACCATTTTCGTCATTTATATTATTTAATGGCTTAGTTGGCAGCGCAATTTCTAAACATAAGTTCGATTGACGAACAGGCGCAATCTGCGGGTCAAATGGGCTATGTGTATTACAGTGGTCAACGTTTTGAATATAAATACGGCCAGTAGACGCACGCTCTTGCATCATTAATGAAAATAGCTCAACCGCTTTAACGCTCGATTTACGAATATTTTCATCTTGCTCATATTTCACATATAGACGTTCAAATTCGTCTTGATCTGCGAAAAAGGCGTCATAAAGACCCGGAACGTCCGATGGGCTGAATAATGTAATGTCTTGGTTTTTAATCAGACGCTCATACATTAACTTGTTTAATTGCACACCGTAATCCATATGGCGAACACGGTTACCTTCAACCCCACGGTTATTCTTCAGAACCAGTAAGCTTTCTACTTCAAGGTGCCAAATAGGGTAGAATAAGGTTGCAGCGCCACCACGAACACCACCTTGCGAACAAGATTTAACCGCAGTTTGGAAGTGTTTATAGAATGGAATACAACCCGTATGGAAAGCTTCTCCACCACGAATTGGGCTGCCTAATGCACGGATACGGCCTGCATTCACCCCAATCCCTGCACGTTGTGAGACATATTTCACAATTGCGCTTGAGGTTGCATTGATAGAATCTAAGCTGTCACCACACTCAATCAGTACGCAAGAGCTGAATTGACGTGTAGGCGTACGTACCCCCGCCATAATCGGCGTAGGTAATGAAATTTTGAATGTTGAAACGGCATCATAGAAACGACGGATATAATCGAGGCGTGTTTCTTTTGGATAATGTGAAAATAGGCAAGCTGCAACTAAAATATATAAAAACTGTGCGCTTTCATAGATTTCACCCGTTACACGGTTTTGAACTAAATATTTCCCTTCAAGCTGTTTTACAGCCGCATAGGAGAAGTTCATATCACGCCAATGATCAATAAAGCTATCCATTTGCTCGAACTCTGCTTCAGAGTAGTCTTCCAGCAAATGCTTGTCATATTTCCCCATTTCAACGAGGTGTTTAACATGCTTATATAATGCAGGCGGTTCAAACTGGCCATAGGCTTTCTTGCGTAAGTTAAAAATAGCAAGACGCGCAGCTAGGTATTGGTAATCAGGTGTATCACCCGTAATTAAATCTGCTGCTGCTTTGATCATCGTTTCGTGAATATCAGAAGTTCTGATCCCATCATAAAACTGAATCTGTGAACGTAACTCCACTTGAGAAACGGATACGTTACTTAGGCCTTCAGCAGCCCAGGTGATTACCTTGTGGATTTTATCAAGATCAATGCGTTCTTTATGTCCATCACGCTTTGTGACTAACAGACTCTGGTTCATGAGCAAGTACACCTTGGTTGAACTACAAATAGTTTAAAATAAACATAAAAAAGCTCATGGTGTAATGCCATGAGACTAGTTGTATTATGTTTTGTTGTACCACTATATGTAGTAGTTTGTTTAGAATACCATAACAAGATAATGTTAATATGTGATTTTATCAAGTGAACAAATTAGAGGGATCTTGTGGATAACTGGTTGGATAAGAAAAGTGATCATGTCGGTAAGCTGCATGGTAAAAGGCATTAATAAAAAAAATGCTTCCGACATGAGGACTAAAATAAATTTTGTAAAATGCGATCGTTTGCTGCTTTCTTAAACGTAGTGCTTGTGATTTATTCTTTTCACGACTAAATGACTATTCGTTTACCGTATGCAGCATATAGTTTACATCAACATTTGGCCCAAGCCAGAACTTGTCTGTTAATGGATTATAATGCAACCCTATGATATGTTTGTCTTTTAATTGTGTGCCGTCAATCCAATTAATTAACTCAGAAGGGCGAATAAACTTGTTTGCGTCATGAGTGCCTTTTGGGACGATTTTCATTATATATTCAGCAGCAACAACAGCCATTAGCCATGCTTTTTTATTACGGTTGATGGTTGAAAAAATTACGTGTCCACCCGGTTTGACTAATTTTGCGCAAGCCCTAACGACAGACTGAGGGTCCGGAACATGTTCAAGCATCTCCATACACGTGACAACATCATAGGCTTGTGGATGTTTGTCTGCATGTTGTTCAACGGTTTCTTGTACATATTCAACTGGAATGCCGGACTCAAGAGAATGTAAGCGAGCAACCATTAAAGGCTCTGCACCCATATCAAGACCGGTGACTTCTGCACCTTCACGCGCCATACTTTCCGATAAAATGCCACCGCCGCAGCCAACATCAAGAATTTTTTTACCGAAAATACCGTCTACACGCTGCATAATATAACTTAAGCGTAATGGATTGATGCGGTGTAGTGGGGCGAATTCCCCTTCTAAGTCCCACCAACGTGAGGCAATGGACTCGAATTTTTCGATTTCTTGCTTATCGACGTTAAGGTAGGTTTGGGTGTCATTCATACAAAGAAGCTCCTATTTTTAACCTATTACCCAAAAGCCTATTAAAGATAGTTATATTTAAACTGTATTTAAACTGTATTTAAACTGTATTTAAACTATGTTTAATAGGGGGAATAGTAGCCCGACAAGCATTGATGGCTAAAATATAAACAACAATGTAATTATTGCAGTTATTAATTGATAAACCTTCAAGTTTCGGACACATAAACTTAATTTTCCGCTATTATACATAGCTTGGAAGACAAATACCCGTCTCTTATTTTTATTAAATTGGCGAATTGTGGTATAGTTCTACTCTTTGAATCCGAAGTTATGAGGGACAGTGGTTCCATGAGCGAGATTGCCAGAGAAATCACACCAGTTAATATCGAAGAAGAGCTTAAAAGTTCGTATTTGGATTATGCAATGTCCGTTATTGTCGGCCGTGCGCTTCCAGATGTTCGAGATGGACTGAAGCCAGTACACCGCAGAGTACTGTATGCGATGAATGTATTGGGAAATGATTGGAATAAACCCTATAAAAAATCTGCCCGTATTGTTGGGGACGTCATCGGTAAATACCATCCACATGGTGATAGCGCTGTTTACGAGACAATTGTTCGTCTTGCACAGCCTTTCTCAATGCGTTACATGCTGGTTGATGGTCAGGGAAACTTCGGTTCAGTTGACGGAGACTCCGCTGCGGCAATGCGTTATACGGAAATCCGTATGGCGAAAATTGCCCATGAGCTACTTGCTGACCTTGAAAAAGAAACCGTTGATTTCGTTCCAAACTATGACGGAACAGAGCAAATTCCTGAAGTTATGCCAACGAAAATTCCAAACCTTTTGGTTAATGGGTCGTCTGGTATTGCGGTTGGGATGGCAACCAATATTCCTCCTCACAATTTAGGGGAAGTGATTAATGGTTGTCTTGCTTATATAGAAGATGAAGACATCAGTATTGAAGGTTTAATGGAACACATTCCAGGGCCTGATTTCCCAACAGCGGCTATTATCAACGGCCGTCGTGGGATTATTGATGCATATCGTACAGGGCGTGGCAAGGTCTATATCCGCGCAAGCGCTGAAGTGGAAGTCGATGAGAAAAATGGTCGCGAAACCATTATTGTCAGCGAAATCCCTTATCAAGTGAATAAAGCTCGCTTGATTGAAAAAATTGCTGAGTTAGTTAAAGACAAACGTGTTGAAGGAATCAGTGCACTGCGTGACGAGTCGGATAAAGACGGTATGCGCATTGTTATTGAAGTTAAGCGCGATGCAGTGGGTGAAGTTGTCCTGAACAACTTATATTCCTTGACTCAATTGCAAGTTTCTTTTGGTATCAATATGGTGGCTCTACATCAAGGGCAACCGAAAATACTGAATTTAAAAGATATCATTGCTGCTTTTGTGCGTCACCGTCGTGAAGTTGTCACTCGTCGTACGATTTTCGAATTGCGTAAAGCGCGTGACCGTGCTCATATCCTTGAAGCACTGGCAATCGCACTTGCTAATATTGACCCAATTATTGAATTGATCCGTAAAGCACCAACGCCAGCTGAAGCTAAAGCAGGGTTGATTGCACGTTCTTGGGATCTGGGTAATGTAGCGGCAATGCTAGAGCGTGCAGGTGATGACGCAGCTCGTCCTGAGTGGTTAGAACCACAGTTCGGTGTTCATGAAGGGCAATATTTCCTGACTGAGCAACAAGCTCAAGCTATTTTGGATTTACGTCTCCAAAAATTAACCGGTCTTGAGCACGAAAAACTACTGGAAGAGTACCGTGATCTTCTAGTACAAATTGAAGCTTTACTGTTTATTTTACGTAGTCCTGAACGTTTGATGGAAGTGATTCGCGAAGAGTTAGAAATTATTCGTGATACTTATAATGACCCTCGTCGTACAGAAATTACAGAAAATACCGCAGACATCAATATTGAAGATTTGATCAATCAAGAAGATGTGGTAGTGACATTATCCCACCAAGGTTATGTGAAATATCAGCCTCTGTCTGATTACGAAGCACAGCGCCGTGGTGGTAAAGGTAAATCTGCTGCACGAACAAAAGACGAAGACTTCATTGAACGCTTATTGGTCGCCAATACGCACGACACCATCTTGTGTTTCTCAAGTCGTGGGCGTTTGTATTGGATGAAAGTTTATCAGTTGCCAGAAGCGAGTCGTGGTGCTCGTGGTCGTCCAATTGTTAACTTATTGCCACTTGAGCAAGATGAACGCATTACCGCTATCTTACCTGTACGTGAATATGAAGAGGGTTATAACGTCTTCATGGCAACGGCGAGTGGTACTGTGAAGAAAACACCTTTACAAGAGTTTAGCCGCCCAAGAAGTGCCGGTATTATTGCAGTGAACTTGAATGAAGGTGATGAACTGATTGGGGTTGATTTAACCGATGGTTCAAATGAAGTCATGCTGTTCTCTGCACAAGGTAAAGTTGTGCGCTTCGCTGAAGATGCTGTTCGCCCAATGGGACGTACTGCAACGGGTGTTCGTGGAATTAAATTAATGGATAACGATAAAGTCGTATCCTTGATCATTCCACGTGGTGAAGGCCATATCTTAACTGTCACAGAAAATGGTTATGGTAAACGTACTGAAGAAGCAGAATACCCAACTAAATCGCGTGCAACTCAAGGGGTTATTTCTATCAAAGTGAGTGAGCGAAACGGTAATGTTGTTGGTGCTATTCAAGTTGATGAAACTGACCAAATCATGATGATTACGGATGCCGGCACATTAGTGCGTACTCGTGTATCTGAAGTGAGCGTCGTTGGCCGTAATACGCAAGGAGTGACCTTGATTAGAACAGCTGAAGATGAAAAAGTGGTTGGTTTACAACGTGTTGCTGAAACAGATGATGATGAGAATGCGATTGAAAACACTGAAGAAAACGGTGTTGATGATGCAAATATCGACGACCAAGAGTAATTATCGCGTTTAATTTAATGAACGGGTAGCATATTAGCTGCCCGTTTTAGTTTCTAGTCTAAATTTCTTAGTTTTATTACTTTTCATGTCTGTCGCTTTTTTATTATGTAATCGAGTATAATTAGCGATCATCGTATCGAATATACAGGAAAACGCTTGAGATACTTACCCTCGTTTAAAACATCACTTAGACTTTCTCGGGATTTATTTCGTATCCTCGGCTTGATGTTGTGGGGCATGGGTGCTTTTATCACTTTATTTTTCCTTTATTCGCAATTTAATGAATACAAATCTGATCTTCGCCAGCAGTTCTATTCTGGGTATGAAAACCTACAAGTCTATATACAGCAAACGGCGGCGACACTGAATTCTATTCAGTCGATGACTGATCTGTACCAAATAAAGCTGCAAGAATCGACAGAGGAAAATACTTTTACGAGTAAATTTATGGAATTGCCAAATGCCTCTAATTACTCGTTCTATAAATTAACTCCGAATACGGATTGTGATCATTTTAGGGATAAAGCTGAAAACTATTTGCAGGCTTTTGAACAACTGAATTATTTTTGGAAAGAGAGTATTGCAGCGCCTCAAGCTTTAAACCATGTCTTTTTAGTGGGTTCGAAAAGTTATTGTCTGGTGGATTATCCTATTCGTTCTACAATATCGGATATAGAAATACTAAAAAAAGTTAGCTACGAAAGTGTGCGAACTTATCAAGGTTTAAGGCTACAAGGTAAAGAGCGTAAGCTATTTACCATTACGCATGGTGCTCAGCCGGATTATGGGCAGGTTTACTTAATTCAAGCAATCAAGCACGATAATCTGCTCCCCGCATTTATTGGGCTAGAACGTTCAATTAATTTAAATCAATTTAATATACGGCGAAATAAGGCTATCGAAATATTGATAATTAACGACTATAACCAGCCTGTTTTATATTCACCTACAGATATCAATCCTAAGAGCTCTGCATTGCTCAATATTTCTGAGCCTTCATTTTTCGGTTTTAACTCAGATTACTCAAAATTAATCTTCAAAAAAAGGTTAGCACCTTCTCAAATTACGGTCATTTTCTCAATTGCGACGTCGGAAATATTAGCGAGTTTAGAAAACACCATTTTTTACGGTATCCTCCTAAATATTTTTACGGGTGGGCTGATTTTCTTTTTAATTTGGTTACTTGAAAGGAAAATGCTAGAACCCGCAGAGAACACTGCGATACGGCTTGAGGAACATGAACAATTCAACCACAAAATTGTAGCATCAGCACCGGTCGGTATCATCATTTTAAGATTAACAGATGGTGGTAATATTCTCAGTAATGAATTAGCCCATGACTATTTTCGGCTGTTAAATGATGATGATAAACAGCGAATATTGACAATTATTCGCCAAAAATCGAGCAATTATATAGATGTGGTGACAACCAACGGCACACACTTACAAATTAGCTTTGTAAACTCTCGATACCAAAATGAAGATGTCGCTATTTGTGTATTAGTCGACATTAGCATTCGTGTTCAAATGGAAAAATCGCTACAAGATGTAGCCGATGCGGCGGAACAAGCAAACCATGCTAAGTCAATGTTTTTAGCGACAGTTAGTCATGAATTAAGAACGCCGTTATATGGAATTATTGGTAATATAGAATTACTACAACGTTATGAATTACCTGAGAAAGCAACACGCTTAGTCTCAACTATGGATAATTCATCTTCACTTTTATTGCAGATTATTAGTGATATTTTAGACTTTTCGAAAATTGAATCTAAGCAATTGAAAATAGAAAGCAAATTATTTAATTGTCGAGAGGTTTTTGCGTTTGTATTAGCAAACTACCTGCCATTAGTCACGAAGAAAAAAATATCTTTATATTCTTTTATTGAGCCTAATATACCTGATCTCATTTTGAATGACCCTGTTCGTTTACAACAAGTGATTTCTAACATTGTTAATAATAGTATTAAGTTTACAGAATCAGGTTTTGTATTGCTTTATGTATGGAAAGATGAGAATTATTTAAAGATTGAAATACGTGATTCAGGGATTGGAATGACACATGCGGTGGTCATGAAGTTGTTTGATCCATTCTTTCAAGTTTATGACCAAAATAATATGGGCCATAAAGGAACTGGTTTAGGTCTAGCTATTTGCGAAAAACTGGTTAACCTCATGGATGGTGACATTGAGGTCAGTTCCCAAATTGGACTTGGTAGTTCATTTACTATTCGAATTCCTTTATATGGTCAAGAATATCTTAAGAAAAATATTCCAGAATACCGGGCTCATTATCGGATTGCAGTTTCGTGTCGAAATGAATTTTTAATGAACTTTCTTTTGCGTTTATTAAGCCAAGAACAATTTTCTGTTGTCCGCCATAATGCAACGGATAAGACACAACATTATGATCTCTTAATAACTGATTATGAGCAGGCTGAAAGGGGCATTTGTGAACATCATATCCAATTATCAAGTATTTATGCGGGTGAACTCCACCAAATAAAACAAAACCAGTGGATTTATAATACATATCAATTAGATAAATTACCTATCTTAATTGATAAAGCCATCATGAAAACGGCCGAACAATCGCTGAAAAATAGTACAGTAAATCCATCATTGGTTGCTGACCATTCGTTAAGTGAACACCATGTATTAATTGTCGATGACCATCCAATTAATAGAGCATTATTGAGTGAACAATTAGCGACTATCGGTTTTACTACAGGCACAGCGATAGATGGGCTAGATGCATTAAAATATTTAGATAATCATCATGTTGATATTGTTTTAACAGATGTAAATATGCCAAATATGGATGGCTACCAGTTGGCAAAGGAACTGCGCCGTTTAGAGTTCAATTTACCCGTTATTGCATTAACTGCTAATGCAATGGCAGAAGAAAAGCAACGCTGTATTAACGCAGGAATGAATGATTGTTTATCAAAACCGACAACAATTGCAATTTTACGTGAGACTTTGACGCGCTATTGTTGAATGTGACTAAAAAATGACGCAAAAATAAAAACCCATAACTGGGTTTTTATTGGCGTAGTCTTATAGTTAAAATGAAATTTACTCTGAAGGCGAGTTATCAATGCTGACAGAAGAAAGGTAATTCAGTAGCGCTATATCATTTTCAACACCTAATTTCAGCATAGCTGATTTTTTCTGGCTACTGATTGTTTTTATACTGCGGTTAAGTTTCTTTGCAATTTCAGTGACCAAAAAACCTTCAGCAAACAAACGTAGCACTTCACTTTCTTTTGGTGATAAACGTTTATCGCCATAGCCGCTTGCATTGACTTTTTCTAACAGTTTGCTCACGCTTTCTGGTGTGAATTTTTTGCCTTTCTGTAAAGCCGCTAAAGCTTTAGGTAAATCAGCTGGCGCACCTTGTTTTAACACAATTCCTTCAATATCCAGCTCTAAAATAGCGCTAAGAATGGCAGGGTTATTGTTCATAGTGAGAACAATAATTGACAGGTCAGGATAATGCCGCTTGATGTATTTGATTAAAGTAATACCATCGCCATATTTGTCACCTGGCATAGATAAATCAGTAACTAGCACGTCTGCATTTAAGCGCGCTAAGTTATTAATTAAAGAGGTTGAGTCCTCAAATTCCCCTACGATATTCACCCATTCAATTTGTTCAAGTGATTTTCTGATGCCGAAAAGAACGATAGGGTGATCATCGGCAACAATGACATTTAGGTTATTCATATTATTGGTTACCTTCTGGCATTAGTTTTTTGACTGAATTATCCAGCATGCTAATGCAATTTTTTATTTCCAATCCGTTTTCATCTGCTATGTAACGCTCCAAATCTTCACAAAGTTCATGAAGATAAGTAAATTCGAGCATAGCAAAAACTCCTTTTAAACGATGTGCAGTGTTTTTCAATTCGGTCAAATCCTCAACACTTTCACTATTATACAGTTTATTAATATCTATCGGTACTGTTGTGATAAACAAATCTCGATATCCGCTATTTGCCAGTGCTAATTGATAACTTGTAATTGCATTTTCAATTGATTCATTCGAGTTCTGTGAAAGCGCTTGAGTACTAACATGGTCTGGAGGCAAAATATCAGCATGCTCATGCTCTGCGTTTTCGATCAATAATGAGATAGCATCAATTAATTCATCAGCAAAATTGTAGTTAGTTTCGATGTAATGAGGTTGTAATTGATTAATCCCTAAAAGAGTACCATTTACTTTAACAATATTTTCAAAACATTCCTCATTATTATCAGTTATCAAAAGATCCCAGTCGGTGTGAGGGGAACTTTCACTTAAGTCCAAATATTCTGCTCCATAATTTGTTAATATGTTCCTAACAATCCGTGAGATATCTGCATTATGTATATTTAAACGTATACAAACATCTTCCAATAAAGCTGGGAAGTCTTTGACGAGCATTTCTTTAGCTGCAGGAAGCGTAATTTCATAATGAGTGCCTATTGCATCACTAGAACGAATAGAAAAAGTACCATTCATTTTTTTAACCAGTAACTTACATAAATAAAATGTTATGCCTGAACGCGTAAAGTTAGAAGCATTCAAAATTTGCCCAGTAAAAGGACTGTGTAAATTACTAAGCTCAAGATTACTGACCCCAGTTCCACTGTCTTTAATACTCAATAAAATTACATTTTTATTGGCATCATAAGATAACGCGAATGAAATTTTTCCAAAAGAGGTTGTTGCAATAGAATAATCCCAAATTAGTTGTATTAACTGTTTTAAATAATCAGGGTTTGCCATGATCAGTGAATCTGGATTGAGATTATTATGAAAATAAAGTGCTAACCCCTTGTTATTGCATTGGGATAAATTTTGTTTCAAAAACTCGCTAACAAGATTACTGATAGAAACGTTTTCAGTTTTTACTGAGCTAGCTTGAGACTCAAGCTGATTTAATAAGTTAATGTTTTTAAACCAGCGATTGATATAAAAAAGCTGACTTTCAATTTCTAAAATAAATGCACGGTTATTTGCGCTGACTATTTCGGATAATTTAGTTAATTGTTCATCCACCTTAATTAGTGAGGGTAATATCTCAGTACACATATTCTCAAATACAATCTTACGCATGTGAATATTTTTTTTGTACTCACGATTTGCTAATTCTTGACGTTTTTGGGTCAATGCTTCTTTGTCTTTGTCGATAATAATAAAGAGAACGGTATTGGGTTTTGTCATGCTATTGACAAGAATAACTTCATAGATAATATTCTCGATAGAAACTTGGATAACATCATGGTTTTCTATCGCCATTTCTTTAATGTGAATAAGATCCATAGAAGGTAATAACTGGTTAGCAATATCATTGCTCAGAATCTTTTTGTTAGTATTAAAATCATAAACCAAAATACCGTATGAAATATGGCTGATAATATCGCTTGTCAATGATTCATTAAAACTCAGCTCTTGCAACATATTTGTATTGGGCGAAATAAGGCGCTTACGAATGAATAGCATGATCAGTAAAGCGAAGAAGATCATAATAAGCATGCCAGTCATTAGCCATAAGTTATAGCCAATAACATTAAAGATAATGCTTTTTAATGAGACATGGTAATAAAGTTGATAGCTGGTGCCATCAATAGGGTGGGAGAAAATGAGGTTAGTTCCGACCCAAGTTGTATGAGGTTCATTGCTACCTGTGCTTGCAGGGCGTGTATTAATCGTAAAAAAATCCCCATTTAAATTTGGAGGGATCAGTGAATTGATAGAAATATCAAAGGATATAACACTCGTTAGCTGCCCTGGAGAATTAAACATTAGCCGATATGTATAGTAAAAAAGGTTATCGGGAGAGTACTTTTGAATATTTGAAATTATTTCCCGTCGGTCTAATAATGTTGATTGAGTCAACATATCAGCACGTTTTTCTTCAGCAGTTAATGTGAGATAACTTTCTTTAAAACGTAGCTCAGGTTTAAGAATTGAATGAGTGGTCACTAAGACTAGGGTATTGTCTAAGCCATTGAGATAATACATTGAGTTATATTCATTACGGGCTCCCCAGACAATCTCCATATAATTTGCAAGTTTAGATGCTAAAACATTACTACTTTGCTTATTATTGCCAAATACAATAGCATCGATGGATTGGTTGGCACTACTTAGCCAAAAAATATCATGGCGTATTCCTGTCACGGCAAGCTGATCAGCGGATGGGGTAGAGGATTTATTATTGGCAATTTTGTAGATATGGCTTGCTTGATAACGATAATCTTCGATTTGATACGCTAACCGACTAGCCATACTGTTCAAACTAGCCTGACGGCTTTGAACCAATGCTTGATAGTAGTTAAATAGTGATAAACAAAGCATCACTATCAGCAGTAAAATAAATGCTGCGAAAATACGAAAAAGAGTGTTTGGCTTTAATAATGATTGTTTGTACATACTGTAGCAAGTCGTCCCATCGGCAAAAGTATTATTAGGTTAAAAATCATACGCCTAGAGAAAGGATAGACACCGATTTTGCACAGATATTACCATTTTTCTTGGAAAAGAGAGAGCAATTGAGTGAAGATTAGCCAAACGAAGTAAAAAAATCAATTTTTTTACTTTCAGGGGTAGACAAGTTGCTGGGATTCCTCCATAATCGCGCCCCATGGAGAGATGGCCGAGCGGTCGAAGGCAGCGGTCTTGAAAACCGCCGATGGGAAACCATCCTAGAGTTCGAATCTCTATCTCTCCGCCATATTCGCCGGCTTAGCTCAGTTGGTAGAGCAACTGACTTGTAATCAGTAGGTCACCAGTTCGACTCCGGTAGCCGGCACCAAATAAGAACCCGTTACATTTAATAGATGTAACGGGTTTTTTCTTGCTTGTAATCCATATTATTTAACTACCTTTAGTCGCTGATGTGACAAACTTCTGGCTCCATCACCAAAAGAACATCAATTTTTCTTTCCATCGCTGATTGTGGTGGCTTCTTGAAAGCACCAATAAAAAGTAACGATTAAATTGACAAAAATCAGCAAAAAAATTCGCAAAATGACAAAAGTGCATATTAATAGTGAGATTAATTAAGCCATATATGTGATAATTTTATCTGTTCCTTGCAGTTTAAGTGATTATGTTGTTGGCCTAACCGATGCATAGTTTTGATGAATAGAAAACGAACTTCACAGAGCTATTTATTAATTAGCCATATTAAAAATCAAATATTGCTTAATGGCTTGGAAAGATTATTCGGCTGTTATCTACTCGAAAGGGAGATGAACTGCAAGGTATTCAGATAGTTATGGGTGAA
Organism: Providencia sp. PROV150; assembly: GCF_028481025.1. Classification (NCBI taxonomy): domain Bacteria; kingdom Pseudomonadati; phylum Pseudomonadota; class Gammaproteobacteria; order Enterobacterales; family Morganellaceae; genus Providencia; species Providencia sp. PROV150. The sequence continues at coordinate 55,674 of NZ_JAMPPJ010000003.1, forward strand.
AACCCATCTTGTTGTAGTAATCATGTTGAATTTAAAAGACTAAATATTGTCTAAAATAGCGTGCATTCTGCAAAGGCGAAGTATTGGGAGATATAATGTACGCCAAAAACCCATTTTCACTGAAATTGGTCCACCCGAAGTATGTAGTAACTTGGGTGGGAGTTTTTATCTTATTTTTATTAGTTCAATTGCCGTATAAATGGCAAATGTGGCTTGGTGCTTTTTTAGGCAGTAATTCACGGTATTTTATTAAAAGAAGAGTATCAATCATTAAGCGAAATTTAGAATTGTGTTTCCCAAATAAAAACAAAAATGAAATAGATACTTTGGTGAATGATAACTTAAAATCTTTAGGTATCGCATTATTTGAAACTGGGATAGCCTGGTTTTGGAGTGATAAAAAAGTTAAAAAATTATTTCAAGTAAAAGGAATGTCCAATTACTTAGATGCTATTGCTAAAAATAAAGGTGTGATTATTGTTGGGGTCCATTTTATGTCACTTGAACTCGGTGGCCGGATTATGGGGCTTTGTTTTCCTGTTAATGCAATGTATCGTCCTCATAACAATAAAGCGATGGAATATATTCAGACAAAAGGACGGTGTCGTTCTGGTAAAGGAATGATTGATCGTAAAAATTTAAAATTTATGGTTCAAGAGTTAAAAAGTGGTAAATCCATATGGTTTGCACCGGACCAAGATTTTGGAAGAAAAGGCACGATATTTGCGCCGTTTTTTTCTGTCAAAAATAGTTCCACGTCAAAAGGAACCTCAATACTTGCTCAATTATCTAAATCTCCAACACTCACGGTAACATTATTGAGAAATAAGAGCGGTGCTAATTATGATTTGGTACTGGGAAAAGAAATACTAGAATACCCAAGCTCTGATGCATTACAGGATGCAACAATAATTAACTCTATCTTAGAGGTTGAAATAATGAAAGCGCCCGAGCAGTACCTTTGGGCTCATCGACGGTTTAAAACCCGGCCTGAAGGGGAAGTGTCGCTTTATAGCTAGTTTTATATTTATCTTATGGCACTTTAAAGTTCATAATAAAAAACGAGATAAACACATGTTTTATCTCGTCTATTAATAATTTATAGCCTTGTTTAGCACAAGGTTATCGTTATAACCAGCTGTGTAGCATAAAGTATGATAATGAAAATATAAAAATTACCATTAGGTGTTGGAGCACCTTTAAAAACAAAAGAAATCTTCTTACTTGATTCATTGTTTCCTGCTTTGGCGAATATAATAAACGGCTAATTAAAACTCTTTTTTAGTGTAGTTCCACTAATAATAAAATACCAATTTCCATTTAAAAAATTAAAAAAATGTGAAATAAATTACACTTAATAAGTAAAAATAACTAAGTTAATGAGTAATTAATAAATAATAAAATATCTGGTCATTTATCACGTAAAATATGTAAAAATCGAATAGCCTTCAATAACGATGTTAATCGAAGACTATTCTAATATAGAGTTACTTTAGAATAAACTAAAAACTTTCTTCATATTCACGAGCTTTTTTATCGTCATAGTTATGTTCCCATTTGGCAATAACAAGTGCGGCTAGGGCGTTGCCTACAACGTTAAGTGCAGTACGTGCCATATCAAGAATTCTGTCAACACCCGCAATGAATGCCAATCCTTCTAGTGGGATACCGACACTTCCTAATGTGGCAAGCAGAACAACAAATGAAACTCCAGGGACACCCGCAATGCCTTTAGATGTGATCATAAGGGTAAATACTAAGATTAGTTCTTGCCCAATGGAGAGTTCGATACCATAGAGTTGGGCAATAAAAATAGCAGCAATACTTTGGTATAATGTAGAGCCATCTAAGTTAAATGAATAGCCAATTGGAATAACAAAGCTTGTTACGGATTTAGGAGCGCCATATTTTTCCATTTTATCCATAATACGAGGAAGTACGGTTTCAGAACTGGCTGTTGAGTAAGCGAGCAATAACTCATCTTTTAATATTTTCATTAAAGTGAAAATATTTATTCGACAATAACGAGCGACTAATCCTAGTACAACTACAGCAAAAAATATAATTGCACAATGGACGAGGATAACAAGTTTTAATAAAGGAACTAATGATGAAAAGCCGAAGTTAGCGACGGTAACGGATATTAATGCGAAAACCCCGATTGGGGCATACATCATAATCATATTTGTTACACGGAACATTGTTTCAGAGAAAGTCTGTAATACATTGAGTAACGGTTGTTTCTTCTCTGATGGTAAAGAAGAGAGCCCCAAGCCAAATAATACAGCAAAAAAGATGACTGGTAGCATATCACCACTTGCCATCGCTGCGAAAATATTACTCGGAACTAAAGTTAAGATCGTATTAATGATCCCCGAAGGGTGGCTTTCGACTTCTTGAGTGGTTTTTTCATATTGAGAAATATCGACCTGCGTTAATTGCGACATATCGATACCAACACCAGGCTGGAATATATTGGCAAAAGAGATACCGACGATAATGGCAATTGTAGTGATAATTTCGAAATAAAGGATAGTTTTAAAGCCGAGAGAACCTAATTGCTTAGTATTACCAACCCCGGCTATTCCAACAATTAGAGTCGATATAACAATAGGAACAACAATCATTTTGATTAACTGAATAAATATTTTACCTGCCGGGGAAAGAATATTTAGAATCAACCAATCTTTGTACTCTGTATTATCATGTAAAAGTGCACCAGCAATAACACCTAAAATAAGAGCAACCAGTATTTGCCATCCTAGGCCAAATTTAAACAGCTTCTTTTTAGTCACTTGGTTTAATGTCATAATGAAATCTCATTTTATATTAATAATTTTTATGTATGTGTTGTTATTATCATAAATTTTATATCGAATATTCGAGAAAACTACAACTATTAACTCGATAAATTTGAGTAATTTCAATATGTAATTTATATCAATATGTTTATTATGTTAAATTTAGATAGTAAAATAGCGATGCATGTTAAATATTATGGATTTTTGTTAATAATCAGTAGATTTTAAGGTGAAGTTGTCATTTTAATTAAATGTAAGCAATTATTTTAAATTGTTAATGATATTGCTTTTTTGTTACTTATTTTTTCGCGAATAAAACTAGATAGAGTAAAAAACAACCTCTAAAAATAATCTTTTTATTGAAAAGTCAGCAGAATATAATTTTCTGTATAACTCATTCAATTTAATAAGTTAATAAAAAAAGAATTTAATTTGAGCTAATCATTATTAGAAGAATAGGAATTATTAAAATATCAAGGTATGACTATAAATGACCACCTACTAAAGTTTATGTAATGAAATTAGTAAGGGATGAGCGAGTTAAATAAGAAAACTATTAATATTAAAGCAACTCAAAGTGCAGATTGTTTCCGTTTAAATGCAGCGAGTAATGTGCGTTCAGAAAGGTCTAAGTAATCACGTAACATATTAGAGGCATCTAAATTTTGGCCAGAGTCTAATAATCTAAGAATAGAATGGTTTTTATCAATATAGGGAGCATATAAAATTTTAGGGTCATTAAGATGACCAAAGGCCAGCCGTAATTCAGCGGATACATTACGGTATAATTTAATTAAGCGTTCGCTGTCAGATAGCTCAACAATGGCAGTATGAAATTTCATATTTGCAGTTCCTACACCCACCCAATTTTCTGTCTTTTCATGTTCACGAGCTTCTTGAACAGCATCTTTCATTTTTTGAACTGATGGATGCAAGGCATATGCATGAGTTAGTGCATCACATTCAATGAGTCGGCGAACTTGATAAATATCGATAATGGCAGCCATATCAGGCACTGAGACAAATACGCCCTTATTTGGGGCATAAGTTAATAAACCTTCCTGTGTGAGTACGCGAAAAACTTCTCGCAATGTATTTCGAGAAATATCGAGTTCCTCACTTAATGCTGCTTCAGATAAGCGTTGACCTGGTGTGATCTCCCCAACTGTTATCTTATGGCGTATAACTTCTGCAATAGTGACAGATAAAGTTTGTACAACAGGTTGTTTTTTCATAATAAAGGCTAATTTTAGTCTCAGGGGTGATAAGGCGTTATATTCCCATATTCAAGTTATAGCAGCAAGTTTCCTTTCTCTATTACTTATTCCATTCCATATATTTGCACAAGAATAGTGAAATTTAAATTTATTGCATCAATTTGGTGCAAATTGCTCGATAAACAATATGGTTTGTCAGCCAAAATTGTTAAAAAAGTGATCTCGTCTTGATTTTTAAACCAGCAATTACGATTTTTATTGATTGTTTATTCATCATTTAATACTAATTGTTCAACAATCTATTAAAAATGAATTAACAATACAGCTAACAAGTAGAACAATGGCACGATAATTGCCTTAGTGATTGTGACATCAACAACTACATTAATAATTAAAACAATAACTATTAGAGGAGTATTCATATGGCAGCTCAAGAAAGTGCACCAAGTACTGCTGAATATGTGAAAAGCCGCCGTTCATCATTGATAAGCGCAATCTTTTTAATGGCAACCTCAGCCATTGGGCCTGGGTTTATCACACAAACTGCGACTTTTACCGTGACATTAGGAGCCGCTTTTGCCTTCGGGATATTAGCGTCTATTGTGATTGACTTCGTTGTGCAGCAAAACATATGGCGTGTTGTTACCCTGACTAAAATGCACTCATCCGAAATTGCGAATGCCACAATTCCTGGGAGTGGTTATTTATTAGCGATATTAGTTATTTTTGGCGGGCTAATATTTAATATTGGCAATATAGCTGGTGCAGGTTTAGGGCTTAATGCGTTAGTCGGATTAGACCCGAAATGGGGCGGTTTGATTAGTGCATTATTGGCAATTTATATTTTTTCCTCTCGTAAGGCCAGCACCTTTATCGATAGGTTAATCATTGGATTAGGTGTAGTGATGATTGGCTTAACTTTATTTGTCGCTATCGCATCAAACCCACCTGTTGGGGAAGCATTGCGTCAAAGCGTATTACCTGACACAGTTGATTTTGCCATGATAACCACTATTGTTGGGGGCACTGTTGGGGGATATATCTGCTATGCAGGCGCTCATCGCTTATTGGATAAAGGCGCTGTAGGTATTGAAAACATTAAAGTTGTTTCTAGCGCAGCCACAAAAGGTATCTTAGTTGTCGGGTTGATGCGTTACATTTTGTTCTTGGCTATCTTAGGTGTGGTAGCCAGTGGTGTGACTATTGATATTTCTGGGCATGCAGCTAACCCTGCATCTCAAGCATTTCAGGCTGCCGCTGGTAATTTTGGTTTACGTATTTTTGGTTTAATTCTATGGGCTGCTGCTCTCACCAGTGTGATTGGTGCGGCGTATACCTCAATGAGCTTCCTAACGGCATTTAAGTCCTCTATTACAGAAAGGCAGCGTAATGTTGCAACTATTATATTCATCGCAGTTTCTCTGATTGTTTATTTATTCATGGGAACAGCTCCAGCTGCATTATTAGTTTTTGCTGGTGGTTTCAATGGGTTAATTTTACCTATTGGTTTAACTTTATTTGTTTATATCGGCTGGAAGCGCTCAGATTTAATGTCGGGTTACCATTACCCACGTTGGTTATTATGGTCAGGTGTCGTGACGTGTGCACTAACTTGGTATATGGGCGCGATGTCTGTCGGTGCAATCTTTAATTATCTGAAATAACTCAAGGAGTAGCCATGAAAAAGCAAATTGATTTAAATAGCGACCTTGGGGAGAGTTTTGGGCAATGGGAAATGGGCAATGATACCGCCATTCTTCCCGTTGTTAGTAGCGCGAACATTGCCTGCGGTTTTCATGCAGGCTCACCTGAAGGGATATTAAAAACCCTTAACGCGGCGAAGGAAAATGGTGTTGCTGTTGGTGCTCATGTTGGTTATCCCGACTTAGTAGGATTTGGTCGACGTAATATGGATATTGCATCGAGTGAATTAACCGCAGACGTGATTTATCAAATTGGTGCATTACAAGGGTTAGCAACCGCAGCAGGGACACAAGTTTTATATGTTAAGCCTCATGGTGCACTGTATAACACGATTGCTCATGATAAACGCCAAGCAATGGCCGTTATTGATGCGATATTAGCCATTGATAAGCAATTGATATTAGTGGCATTAGCAGGGTCACCATTAATTGAGTGGGCAAGAGAATGTGGCTTAAATGTGGTCGCAGAAGCTTTTGCTGATAGAGCTTATAACAGTGATGGCACATTAGTATCTCGAAAATTAGCGGGTTCAGTATTACATGACCCACAGATAGTTGCAGACCGCATGTTGCAGCTGGTCATGGAAGGCGGTGTGATGTCAATTGATGGAAAATTTACACCTGTTGATGCGGGGTCAATTTGTGTTCATGGCGATAGCCCTGGTGCTCTTGAAATGGCAAAACAGGTGCGTGCCGTACTAGAAAAACAAGGTATTGAAATTTATGGTTTTGCTCACAAAGGAGACCACGAATGACACAGCTAATGAAGGCATCACTGCAGGCCATTGAAGCCGCTCGCCTTGCACGCCAAGCTATCCGTGAGGGATATGACAAACCGACAGCAGGCCTTGCTCCGGGTATGACTCAAGCCAACATGATTGCGTTGCCACGTGACTGGGCATTTGACTTCTTATTATACGCTCAGCGTAACCCAAAGAGCTGCCCTGTTCTTGATGTATGTGAGGCAGGGAGCTGGCAAACGGTCTTAGCTGAAGGCGCTGATTTACGTACTGATATTCCACGTTACCGTGTGTGGGAGAAAGGACAGCTAGTAGATGAAATTACGGATGCGACAGAAATTTATCAGCAACATCCTGATTTAGTAACTTTTTTAATTGGTTGTAGCTTTACATTCGAAACGCCAATGATTGAAGCGGGTATTGATGTACGGCATATCACGGATAAATCCAATGTTCCTATGTATAAAACCAATCGCTTATGTCGTCCAGCAGGGCGTTTGCAAGGTGAATTAGTGGTTTCAATGCGACCAATACCCGCACACCGAGTTGCTGATGCAGTAAGTATCACTGGCCGGTTTCCTGCAGTGCATGGCACTCCTGTTCATATTGGTGCGCCAGAACAATTAGGTATTGATGACATTATGCAGCCTGACTTCGGTGATGCGGTTCGCATTGAAGAGGGCGAAATTCCCGTTTTTTGGGCTTGTGGTGTAACGCCTCAAGCGGCAGTAATGAAATCCGGGGTTCCATTCGCATTAAGCCATGCACCTGGTTACATGTTTATTACGGATGTACCTGATGCCGCATATCACATATAGAGGTGCCAATTGAGATTTTTACCCGTCAATTTAAGTGCTTTTATGGTGGAGTTGGAATGTCTTGAACAAACAATGGCATTGGCTGATTCTTTAACAGAAATGCCTATTTATGGGATTGATGAAATAACACCAGCAGCAAGGACGATTTTAATTCGTTACAACCCGTTCAGGATTGATGTAAATGAGTTGGTTGAAAAGATATCGGTTAGGGATGTATCGAGAATGGCCGGTAAAGCCAGTAAATTGGTGACTATTCCAGTTCATTATAATGGAGAGGACCTCTCGGATGTTGCAGCGCATTTAGGGATATCTACTGCAGAAGTGATACGTCGTCACACAGAAAATGAATTTCAGGTTGCATTTAGCGGTTTTGCTCCGGGTTTTGGTTACATGGTGTCGAAAGGCGCTAATCTGAATGTTCCAAGGCGTCAATCACCAAGAGTGCGTATCCCTGCGGGATCTGTTGCCTTAGCCGGGGAGTTTAGCAGTGTTTATCCACAAGCTAGCCCAGGGGGATGGCAGTTAATCGGTGTGACTGAGCTATTAATGTGGGATATCAATCGACCAGAACCCGCACTTGTTCAGGCAGGCATGCGGGTAAACTTTGTTGATGCAACAAAAAGCCAGATTAGCTATAGCTTGCCAACTAAAGTAAGTATTGAAAAAAATGCTGAGAATGTCAGTGCTGATTTAACCGTTTTAGCGACAGGATTACAGGTTTTATTCCAAGATTTAGGGCGTATTGGCCAATCAGCATTAGGTATTTCAGAATCTGGCAGTATGGATAAATCGGCATTGCGTAGTGCAAATCGTATTGTGGGGAATAAATCAGACTCCGCCGTTTTAGAGATAACGCAAGGTGGGTTTAAGGCTCAAGCGCACAAAGACCTTATTGTTGCAGTGACTGGTGCACCTTGTACTATTGAGGTTCTTACGGAAGAAAACCAACAATATCAAGTTAATACTTATCAACCAATTCATTTAGCAAAAGGCGATACCATTAAATTAAGCCGCCCTAACAAAGGGGTACGTAGTTATTTCGCTGTGCGGGGTGGTTTTAACATTGAACCTATTTTATCAAGTTGCTCGTTTGATACGCTGGCACAAGTTGGCCCTGCCCCAATCAAGGTAGGTCAAACATTAACGGTTAATACTAATTCGTCTCCATTAGCCGTTTCATTAAATGAGACACCTGCTTTTGATTACCCAGCAGAAAATGATGTTGTGGTTTTGGATGTGATATTAGGACCTCGAACGGATTGGTTTACAAAACAAGCCGTTGGCCAACTAACAAAGCAATTATGGCAAGTCACTGCGTCATCAAACCGAATAGGCTTGCGCTTATCTAGTGAAAAACCGTTAGATCGCGAGCAGTTACAGGAGCTACCGAGTGAAGGGACTTGCATTGGGGCTATTCAAGTGCCAGCAAATGGCCAGCCCGTTTTGTTTCTCAATGACCACCCTTTAACTGGCGGTTATCCCGTCATTGGCGCGGTATGTGAATACCATTTGGATTTAGCAGGGCAAATCCCTGTGAATGCCAAAATACGTTTTAATCCACTTGGTGAATTTAAAGTATTATAAGGGAGCCATTGTGCTTATGAAAATGAATAACAACAAAAAACATAAAGTATTGATTGCTAATCGAGGCGAAATTGCAGTTCGTATTATCCGTGCATGTCGTGATTATGGTTTCCAGTCTGTTGCGGTTTATGCGGACAGTGACATTGAAGCTCTCCACGTCAAAATGGCTGATGAAGCCTACGGGCTTGGGGGAAACTCGCCAGCAGAAAGTTATTTAAATATTGAAAAGTTGATTAGTATCGCTCAGCAGTCTGGTTCAACCATGGTGCATCCGGGGTATGGTTTTTTATCTGAACGCGCTGAATTTGCGCGTGCAGTTGAAGGCGCAGGGTTAATCTGGATTGGGCCTAGCGCAAACAGCATTGATATACTAGGGGATAAGGTTCAAGCTCGCCATATTGCAATGCAAGTCGGTGCACCGCTAGTGGTTGGTACAAAAGACCCTGTGAATAGTGCACAAGAAGTACTAGAATTTGCTCATCAACACGGTTTACCTATTGCCATTAAAGCAGCATTTGGTGGCGGTGGCCGAGGGCTAAAAGTAGCTTGGCAACTCCATGAAGTTGAAGAACTTTATCACTCAGCAGTGCGTGAAGCGACCGCGGCATTTGGCCGAGGTGAATGTTTTATTGAACAATTTTTGCATAACCCTCGGCACATTGAAGCCCAAGTTATTGCAGATACGCATGGCAACGTGCTGGTGGTGGGAACACGTGATTGTTCACTACAACGGCGTAATCAAAAACTGGTTGAAGAGTCACCAGCCCCTTTTTTATCGGAGAACCAACAACAGCAAATTGTCCAAGCCTCAACGGATATTTGCCGCAAAGCGGGCTATGTGGGAGCAGGAACCGTTGAATTTTTGCTAAGCCAAGATGGAACGCTGTCATTTTTAGAAGTGAATACGCGCTTACAGGTTGAGCACCCAGTCACAGAGGAAACCGCAGGGATTGACTTAGTGATTGAGCAGCTACGTATTGCGGAAGGTTTACCTTTAAGTATTAATGAGATGCCGACTCCTCGAGGGCATGCGTTTGAATTTCGTATTAATGCCGAAGATGCTGGGAATGGTTTTTTACCGACCCCCGGCACTATTACTGTTTTTGATGCACCAACGGGGCCGGGAGTCCGTGTTGATAGTGGCGTAACGGCAGGGACAACAATACCGGGTACCTTTGATTCATTAATGGCCAAATTAATTGTCGTGGGGAGTACTCGTGACCAAGCCATTTCGCGTGCACGTCGAGCACTGGCAGAATTTAATATTGAAGGCGTTGCATCCGTATTACCATTCCATCGTGCAGTAATAGAACAAGCTGATTTTTGTGATAATTTTAGCGTACATACGCGTTGGATAGAAACTGAATTCAATGTGGAAATTCCACCAGCAAAACGGCAAATTCCATTATCGGATCCTGCGATGACTCGTACTTTTATTGAAATTGATGGGAAGCGTTGTGAGTTAGGTTTGCCCACTCAACTTTTTTCTGGTTTCTCAGTCAATAATTCAGCGGCATCCCATTCAGCCCCTCAATTAGTTGATAATCCTGATGCGGTCAACGCACCTATTTCCGGGATATTATTTAACTGGCTGATCCCTCAAGGAAATAATGTTTCTGAAGGGGATGTGATTGGTGTAATGGAAGCCATGAAAATGGAAGTGCAAATTGTTGCACACCGAACAGGAACGTTGAAGTATTGCGCTACTAAAGGGGATTTTGTTGAAGCAGAAAGCCCAATAGCTGAAATTATTTAGTTTGATGCCAATTAAGTTTGAGCTAAAGGAGTTAGCTCAAACTAACGGGAAATTCGCTCTGGCAGCGTTCTTAGAGGAAGATGAGGCGCAGGAATAGCATGTTTTTCTTCAGCGGTCATTTCATTGCTATCGCGGTAAACCTCACCACAGAGAAAGTAGAGATTCGGTCGTTTTGATTCTAGGTATTTTTTTCGGCTCATGCATTGTTCTTGTGTAAAAATAGTTTCAGTCACCGGTAATGCATCGCATGAATCCGTACCACAAGGGCTAACCCATAACGCCCAACCAATGAGTACCATATGTCCTGCCATTTACATTGCCTTCCTTAATAAGAACCAATATGAACCGCTGAAAGTGATGACTGCAAGTAACTATCTAATTCACATACGCATTATAGGTTAAATTCTAACATTGAGTTAACCAAATGTATGTATTTAGGCATGATGAATTGTTTCATTCACACTAAAAAGCAAATCGTTATAAATTAAAAAGTTGGGAATTATCATAAGTATAAAATAAATGATTCGATAATAAATAAAGTAGTATATTGTTAAAATTACATTATCAATATTGAATGTTTTTTTGTGTCAGATCGCAAAAAAACAAAATAATTATCTACAAATATCCGATATTAGAGCTCAAGCCTGTCAATTAAGGCTATTTTTAACTAGGATTATGACAACCTCTAATAAGAAAATAGATAGGAATAAATCATGAATGCCATGGAAGAAGTGCTTTCATTTTGGTTTGAGGAATCGACACCAAAACAATGGTTTGAAAAAAGCGCTAAGTTTGATTTAACGATAGCACAACGGTTTGCTCATATCTGTGAACGCGCAGCTAAGGGAGAATTAGCTTATTGGCGGGCATCTATTCGTGGACGTTTAGCGGAAATTATTGTTCTAGACCAGTTTTCACGTAACTTATGGCGTGATACACCACGGTCTTTTGCTCAAGATGGGATGGCTTTAGCATTAGCGCAAGAGGCGATTAAGCAACATGATTATAACCTTCTGACGCTGTCACAGCGCAAGTTTGTTTTAATGCCATTTATGCACTCTGAATCCAGTTTTATACATTTACAGGCGGTTGAGCTATTTCGCATGCTGGGTGATGACGGTACATTAGATTTTGAAATGAGACATAAAGCGATTATTGATAAATTTGGCCGTTATCCTCACCGTAATGAAATTTTAGGTCGGCCATCAACACAAGAAGAAATTGCATTTTTACAAGAGCCAAACTCTTCTTTTTAGACTAAAACCAAATGAGCCCATATTTTGTTTAACTAGCTCATTTGGTTTAGTTTTTATTTAGCGAAATAATTCAGCCCTGACTGGCGATAATTCTAATTTCAATTGTAGTGATTTGAGGTAAATTTCAGTGATCTGTGCAAGGCTAGGGTAAAAAGTGGACTCTGTTTTGCTTTGCTGCACTAGCTCTAAATAGCGATACGCCCAAGGTAACAAATGTTGCTCAAATAGAGCAATAACAGCGCTGTCGTCCTCTTGCTCTGCTAACGCAGAAACTGCCATCATCATTAAGCCAAATTGGTCTTCAGGTTCACGGATTCCAGTATCAGTGACTAAACCTTTCGCTTGCAAAAAGTCGCGATAAGCCGCAGTTGACTCACCCATAACAGTATTATCATGCTCTAAGTACACAGAGCCCCAAGGCGGAGCAGGCATACTGCCTTGTCCTTCGAATAAGATGGAATAATCATAAGAGATATCATCAGGTTGTGTTTGTGACAACGAAGTACAAATAGCCTGAATTTTCTCTGGGTTATCCCATGTACATAACTGTGGTAGTTCACCCAAGACAGAGTAAACGTTACGTAAAGTGTCCGATTGCGGAGGGTAGTAGAAAAACGCACCAAGGATGCGGATCATTGTCGTGTCAATCATATTATTTTATCCGTCTTATTTCGCGCTAAAGCATGACATCATTATTTAATTTCCTGCTACTGTATCAATGCAGGTGGTGTTGAAGATATCTAAACAAAGAACCCCAAAAGGGGTTCTTTTATGAAACACTATAACATAGTAATAACAATGCCTTACATGGTTATTTGCCACAAATTATAGAATGCAATGCGGCCAGCCAGTTCAGCTAATAATACTGCGGCGGCACAAGTTGCTAATGTCGCTTTTGGTGCGCGGTGCTTTAACGCCATACCAACGAAAGCAGCTAAAGCAATAGCTAAAACAACAACTTGGAAGCCCCAGAAGCCTGTTTGTTCACCGCTAAGAGCGGGACCTGTTTCTGCTAAAAAGGCTTGATAACCCGCACGGCTTGCAAAAATAGCAAAAGTACCAATTAAGAACGAAGCAATACCTAAGCCACGAGCACCGATTGCAATGGCGAGCGCACCGCCACCGACTAACATCGTCATCCACATTTGCAGTGTGGTATAACCGGTGTCCCAGTTAGCAATAGTGGCGATGTTGTATACTTGAGGTATTGACCAAACAAATGCAAGTCCAGAAACTACCGCGGCAATATTAGCCAGCTCACGTAATAACGTATGTTTGAAAAACAAAGTAAAAAATAACGTTGCAGCAGCGCATCCAACAAATACGCCACTTAAGAACGCTTCATTACTCATTGGTGAACGGCCTACCCCCAGTAACATATTAAAGAAGCGTAGTGGCTGGCCAACGTGTAACCCACCGATACCTAAACCAATTATCATAATGATAAAGGCAACGATATTGGCAGTTTTTAGCTGATTATCGTCAATAGAACCCATTCTACGGCTAATATAAGCGAGTAAGAAAAGCCCAGCGGCTGACTGTCCTAAGACGGTGAAAAAAACGAGTGGTAATTCATGCATCTTACACCTCCGCAGGGTTTTTTAATTCGCCACTTTTATCGCCAAATGGCTTCGCATCTTTATGTGGTTTGATGACAATATTCGGGTTCGTCAGGCTTGGGTCTGGCATTGGAGCAATGCCACACTCTGTGCCGTGTAACTCACGAAGAACATTAATGTCATCAAAATCTAAAGCACGCTGCGGGCAAGATTCAACACAAACAGGTTTCATCCCTTTTGCGACGCGCTCATAGCAGCCGTCGCATTTACTCATTAGTTTCTTCTTCTCATCAAATTGTGGGGCGCCATACGGGCAGCGCAACTCACAATAACGGCAACCAACACAAATAGATTGGTCAACCACGACTAAACCATCTTCTTCTCGTTTATGCATTGCACCGGTTGGACAACCCGCGACACAAGTCGGGTTTGAACAGTGGTTACATGAAATAGAAAGATAGTAACTAAAGACATTTTGCTGCCAAATACCATCTTGTTTTTGCCAACTACCGCCACCGAACTCGTAGACACGACGGAATTTTGGGCCTAAATCTAAATCTTTTTCATCCTTACAACTGACTTGGCATGTTTTACAGCCAGTGCATTTTGTGGAGTCAAAGTAAAAGCCATATTGTTTCATCATTCAACTCCTTAAGCGCGTTTAACTTCAACAAGGTTAGTATGTTGTGGGGTACCTTTAGCCAATGGCGAAGGAACATGCGAAGTCAGTGTATTGATACAACCACCGACATCTAGCCCATCATTATTAAGAGTACGCCATGCACCTTGTGGAACGGCGATAACACCGGGTAATACACGCTCTGTCACTTTCACTTTAATTTGAATACGACCACGGTCATTAAATATTTCAGCCAGATCACCATTATTCAAGCCGCGTTGCTGGGCATCGACTGGATTGAGCCAAAACTGATGTGGAATGGCTTCACGTAGCATAGCAACATTGTAATATGATGAATGCACATGGCCTTTATCATGAAAGCCCGTCATTAATAGCGGATGCTTTTGTTGGCTTGCTTGGGCTTCAACACCTTCTTTATTGACGCAATACTCAGGAATGGCAGGAATACGTTGGCCTTCTGGTAATTCCCAATTTTTAACACGTTCAGCTAGTTGTTCTGAATAGATTTCCACTTTACCTGACGGCGTTTTCAATGGGTTATTGATTGGGTCATCACGGAATTTCTTCAATGCAATATTTTCTGAGCTGTTCAGGAACTTACGGTCGATAATGCCCGCACCGTCGGTTTCGCTGAATTCAGGTAAATGAGGCATTTTTTCACGTGTTTTGTTATAACAGAACTCAATCCATTCAGCGTAGGTACGGCCTTCGGTGAATTGTTCTTTTACACCCATTTTTTCAGCAATTTCTGCTAACACATCGTAATTAGGGCGGTTTTCCCACAGTGGCTCAATGGCATTTTGTAGGCGAACTAAATAATGATACGCACCACTTGCATAGGAGTTATTGATTAAATCGTTGGTTTCTACAGTTGTGACATCCGGTAACAATAAGTCTGCATATTTTGCGGATGGGGTATCATGGTTATCCCATACTAGAATGAATTCACATTTGGATTCATCTGCAAGTATTTCATGGGTTTTATTTAAATCGCCATGTTGGTTACCAATGACATTACTGGAGTAGCACCACATAAACTTGATGTCGTTGTTTAGTTTATCGACACCTTTAATGCCACCATTCTCTGCGGTCAATTCTTTCCCGCGAACAATTGCTTCTGACCACATATAAGTCGGAATCAAGGCTTTTACTGGGTTAGGTAAAGCAAAACCTGCAACAGGATAAGCATAGCTGTTACCCCACAGCCCAGTGTTAGTTCCTGCACGACCAATGTTCCCAGACATCAACGGTAACATCATAATAGAACGACAAGCTTGCTCGCCATTCTCTGTGCGCTGTAAACCCCAGCCTTGTGAGATCCATGCTCTATTTGCATTACCGATTTCACGTGCAAGTTGTTTAATACGTGCGACTGAGATACCCGTTAATTTGCTCGCCCACTCAGGGGTTTTTGCGATGCCATCGGGGCCATTACCTAAAATATAATCTTTATATGATGCATTGCGCGGTGCAGAAGCAGGTAAGGTAGACTCATCCCAACCAACACAATAGTTGTTTAGGAATTCTTCGTCAGTCAGGCCTTCTTCGATCATGACATAACCGAGAGCAGCAACTAATGCGGCGTCAGTACCTGGGTAAATAGGTATCCATTCTGCGCCAAGCGTTGTTACGCTATCAGTGCGACGCGGGTCAATAATAATAACTTTTGCTTTGCTTTTATCTAACGCATTGAGGGTTTCGTAAAATTGACCGCCCCCAGACATACGCGTTTCAGCAAGGTTGTGACCAAACATGACGACTAAATCTGAATTTTGGATTTCAGATAAATAGGATTCTTCAATACTGCCATATACGTAAGGCGTGATTTCCATTAATTGCGCATATGAATATGTGCCATAATCACCCAAGAAACCACCGGTTAAGCTTAATAAACGTTTACAAGCAGCACGGCCGTGTAAGTTTGCGCCTGTTGAGCCCGAGCCATATTGATAGTAAATGGCATCACTTCCATATTTATCAATAGTATACTGCAGTTTTTCGGCGATAATGGTTGTTGCCTCATCCCATGAGATCTTTTTAAATTTACCTTCACCGCGTTTACCAACTCGTACCATTGGGTATTTTAAACGGTCTGGGTTATAGGTTTTCCAGCGCACTGAACGGCCACGCAAACATGGGCGGATTTGGTGTTCACCTAACGTTGAGTCGTCATACATTGTTTCATTGGAAATGCGGCTGATAACACCGTCTTTCACATGAACTTTTAATGGACAGCGGCTACCACAGTTTACTAAGCATGCGCTATAGCTGATTTTTTCGCTGACTTCGTCAGGCATGATCGCTGGTGTTTTTGCTTGAGCAGCAAAAGGAAGAGTGATTGAGCCAGCAACAGCAGCGACACCCGCAACGGTTGCAGAGGTTTGTATAAACTCCCTCCTGCTCAGTTCTCCAAATTGAGTATTTATTTTATTTTTATGCATTGACATTGCCTATATGTAAATAACAACATTACTTTCTTGTTTTATATGTTAAAAAAAGTTTCTGTTGAGTTACATGACTTACATCAATGTTATCCCTGATAAGATAAATGTATTTATTTAATTTATAAGGATTTTTTGTTTGCTATAACATAGATTAGTTCTATTTCTATTAACTATCGAGGTATTAATTATTATATAACGATTGAGTCAAAGTAAGGAAAAAGAGGGATATCTCCCTCTTTGAAATACTACTTTAGGTGTAGATGGATAAGAAAATTTAACTAATCACTTAGTATTAATTATTTTTCTGGGGAATAGCCTATCATCCTAACATCATTTCCGGTAGGTGATTGATGTACCATCAGATTAAATTGCGGAAGGATGGAAAAGATATGGTCAAAAATGTCTGACTGTATTCTTTCATACTCCACCCATACGGTTGTATTCGTAAACGCATATATTTCGATTGGGATACCATTTGAGTCAGATTCTAGCTGTCTGACCATAATCGTCATATTTTTGTGAATATTAGGGTGTGATTTTAAATAAGCTTCAATGTAAGCCCGGAAAGTCCCTATATTTGTCAGACGACGTTGATTTAAAGGGATTGCTTTATCATCAGGTAGGCTAGAATTAAAGACTTGAATCTCAGATATTTTTTGCTCGATATAGGGCTCAAGTAAATTTGCTTTAATACAGTACGCTATTTCTTCAGATGTTAAAAAATGCACACTGCTAGCATCTAAGCGGACACTACGCTTAATTCGGCGCCCACCAGACTCTGTCATTCCTTTCCAGTTTTTGAATGAATCAGAAATAAGTGCATAGGTAGGAATAGTGGTTACTGTGTTGTCCCAATTACGGACTTTTACCGTAGTTAAACCAATATCAACCACAGCGCCATCAGCACCGTATTTAGGCATTTCTAACCAATCGCCAATGTTAACCATGTTGTTGGCTGAAAGTTGTATCCCAGCAACTAACCCCATAATAGGGTCTTTGAACACTAGCATCATAACAGCGGTCATTGCACCAAGACCGCTGAGAATAATTAGAGGCGATTTGCCTATTAATAGCGCAATGATCATGATGCCAATTAGAATTGTGGCAATCAGTTTAAGGCTTTGAAATATTCCTCTAAGAGGTAAATGCGCGGTTTTAGCCGCACGTTGGAGTACACCCAGTATAATATCAAGAACAGAGTAAAGGGTTAGTAAGCCAAATAATAGGCACCAAGCCTGTGAGCCGACCTTTAGAACGGCTTGTGCAGTCGAGCCTGAATGTAACCATAGCGTAGCTTGGATATTGACAACAACACCTTGTATAACAAATGCAAAGCGATTAAAAAGATTATGTTGAGTTATTAAATGAATCCAAGTTCCTGCACTTTTTTGCCCGCGCTTTTCGAGTTGAGGAAGTAATATTTTATGCAGAATTAAGTGTAATACGCAGGCGACGATTAGAATTAAACCGAGCACCATAAGTAAAGAGGCGAGGTTAGCGTAATCTTGGTTGAACTGACGTACCCAGTCTAGCAGTTGCTGCTGCATGGTTTCTCCTTCTTGAGGGTGTTAGGAACAATGGTTTATAAAAATATTCGGTTTATAAAAATATTCGATAGTTTAAAGACCTTATCATATTCACAATGAAAATTCATGGCGAACAATATTAAACTCCGTCTTAATTCTTATTGTTAGTTCTAAGTATTGTGCAGTATATGAATGCAATATTAATGACAATAAAGTCATTATAAAGGAGCGGGTTCGTTAATTTGATTAGTTATGTAACATTTACATAACATTACATGTGATAAGGATTTTCTGATTGCGAGTCTTCATAACTAAGCATAATGTTCTACAAACTTCCTAATGTTATATTAACTTTGCAGGAATTTATTATGAGCGTATTTAAAAAGCCGACTTATTCTGTTCTTTTGCAGTATATCTTATTACCCGTTATTGCCTGCACTCCATTTCTCGCTAATTCATCTCCTAATGGCAATCAAGGCCAAGGGAATGGTAAAGGAAATCAACAAATTCATGGAAACAAAGGAAATCAGAATAAAGATAAATCGAATAAAGGGGATGGTAATCAACAGCTAAAATATGCCAAAGCAAGCGAATCTTACGATAAGAAACGAGGTTCTAATATTAGTTTTAATGTGAGTTTTGGTAATGTAAGGCCTTTGGCCATTGAATATGGTTTGACGGGTTATCGAGGGTTGCCGCCAGGCATTGCAAAGCAAGTTGGTCGGGGTAAACCCCTTCCTCCAGGTATTGCCAAAAAAGCGTTACCTTCAGCTTTTTTAGCTCAATTACCCGTTTATGTTGGGTATGAATGGAAAATCAGTGGCCAAGATCTTGTCTTGGTTGCGATAGGAACAGCGATAGTCGCAGAAATTATTGAAAATGTTTTCGAATAAAAAAAACGACCTTGATTTCAAGGTCGTTGTGCAAAATAAATGCAATTAACGCTAATGATTAGGTAACTAAAAGGTCTGATTGACTAAAAAATGATTAACTCGCTTACATAAAACGTTTAGACAGTAATTCAACAACTTCTTGCACACTGCTGATAAATTCTTTGATGCTGTTCATCGATAACTCCAAATTAAAATGTGATCCAGATCACGTGAGAGCATTTTAGCCATTAACATGTTAATGTCAAGTTAATATTAAAAATAATTTTAAATATTAAATTATTTTTTAAATGAATGTCTGGCACTTGTTTTTGACTGCAAGTTTTTACCACAAGACATGCAAAAATCCATAAATGGGCACAAAAAGTGTGAAGAATTGAAAGGTAATTTTTATAATATGGTGTATGGTTAATCAGAGGTTAGGTAATGATTTGATTGATAAAGGAATATAACTCATGATTGCTTATGTGAACGGCCAGTTTTTACCTGAAGAAGACGCATCAGTATCTGTTTTTGACCGTGGGTTTCTATTTGCGGATGCAGTATATGAAGTGACAGCAATAATTAACGGTAAGCTCGTTGACTTTGATCGTCATATGGCTCGTTTACAGCGTTCTTGTGCTGAATTACAGCTATCACTACCTTATGATTTAGCAGAATTAAAACAAATTCATCTTCAATTAGTTCAGAAAAATAATATCGAAGAAGGGCTTGTATATCTTCAGTTGACC
This sequence comes from Providencia sp. PROV150, assembly GCF_028481025.1. Taxonomy (NCBI): domain Bacteria; kingdom Pseudomonadati; phylum Pseudomonadota; class Gammaproteobacteria; order Enterobacterales; family Morganellaceae; genus Providencia; species Providencia sp. PROV150. Next base: position 75,339 of record NZ_JAMPPJ010000003.1, read on the forward strand.
CGTGGTAATGCACACCAACGTAGTTTTTTATATCCGGATAAACAGACGAAGCCAACATTAGTCTTATTTGCACAAAAGACACAGATTGTTGAAAATGAAAAATCAAAATATGGAATAAAAGTTGTCACTGTAGATGATATTCGTTGGCAGCGTTGTGATATTAAAACAGTTGCTTTATTAGCAGCTTCGATGGTAAAAGAATACGCTAAACAGCAAGGTGCAGACGACGCTATATTTGTTAAAAACGGCTATATTACTGAAGGAAGTTCCAGTAATTGTTTTATTATTAATCAACAAAACCAAATACAAACACGGGGGTTAAATAATGAAATATTGTCAGGTATTACTCGCCAAGCGATATTACAACTTGCTAGAGAACAACAAATAGACATTGTTGAAAAGCCATTTAGTATTGATGAAATGTTAGAAGCCAAGGAAGTCTTTATTACCTCGGCGACAACATTAGTTTGGCCAGTTATTATGGCGAATAACCAATTCATTGGGGAAGGTAAGCCGGGGAAACTAGCTATCCGGCTACGAGAGATATACTTGCAAAAATTAAAATAATCACATGAGATATCTAAATGTTATTTTAATTGCATAAATTCTTTAACTGAAGAAATGGTTACCATGCCATCCAATGCCTGAATACTTTGCTGGTGGAGTTCTGGCGTTGGAGCGGCACATAAATCCTCAAGTACTGTAACAAAATACCCTAAATCATGAGCCTGTCTAGCAGTGCTTTGAATGGCCTTTACGGTACTAACTCCGCCAATAAACAACTCGGTAATATCATTATCGGTAAGCCATTTATGGAAATGATTTCCTGCAAATGCAGAAACCCCTTTTTTAATCATTACTGGGTCACGAAATGCCACTTCAAGGTCATGAGCCCAATGACACCCAGAGCCACTTAATTTTAAGGCTCCAAGTTTTTTAGCTTGCTGAAACATAGGGGAGCCAGCAGGAACATCGTGATAATTGTCTGAAAACCCAACCTTAACCCAAATCACGGGAATATGATGGTTTCTTGCATATTGTGCCGCTTGATTAGCTTTTTCAACGATTTTTCGCGAGCAAGTTTGCTGGTAACTTGAATTAGATAAGCCATTTTTACCAATTATCTCTTCAATGAGATCAATAATTACTAATGCCTTGGACATTATTGCCTCTTTTAGGTGTAAGTATATTAACGTATAACGGCGTATACTATCTGGAAAAAAGCGTGAATGCTGTTAACTCAATAACATTATTCGATTTAGGGTAAGTCAATAATAAAACCAATACCTTGATTGTCTAATCCATCAGTAACTCTAATTACAGCACCGATTTTATGGGCTAAATTCTGGGCAATTGATAAACCTAAACCGCTTCCGGTTTCCATTGTTCCAGGTACTCGATAAAAGCGAGAAAATATAAGCTGGCGACTGTCTTCTGGAATTCCTCGGCCGTTATCTTGAACAGAAATAGTCCCACCAAATGGGGTAAGGTCTTTCAAAATGACCTTGATTTTCCCTTTTTCAGGGCAATATTTAATCGCATTTTCAAGCAGATTAGTAAAAATATTACTTAATGCGAGTTTATCTGTGAGGATATAAAAAGATTTTGGGCTTTGGAGTTCGACATCAATATCTTTGTTAATGGCGTAAGGTATGTGTGAAGATATTAAATGGCTGATTAATGCAGGCAGGTCAACTTGTTCTTTATTTAGCAAGAAATCTTCAGTTTCTAAACGAGCTAAGTCAATTAATTGATGTGATAGAGAGGCCGCACGATTTAAAGTTTCTTGCATATCATTAATAATTTCGCCTTTTTCTTTTGGATTATCAATTTGCATTAACAAATGCAATTGAGCAATAACAGCCGCAATCGGCGTCCGTAATTCATGTGCGGCGTCTGCCATGAAGCGCTTTTCACGTTGATTCGCAGCATCAACACGAGACATAAGGTTATTTATTGCAGCAATAATAGGCCGAATTTCTTTATATTGCTCTTTTGTTTCTATAGGAGTTAAATTACCCGGCTGACGGCTGGAAATGAGTTTTGCTGATTGTCTTAAAGGCCGCAAACTAAAATAAGCGGTAATTAAAATTGCTAGCAACATAATACCTAAAATGAAAGCGAGGGGAATGGCTGTCCCTTCGGCTGGATTACCTAATAAGGATTTACGATCACTATAAGATTCAGCAATGACAACCTCAAAGGTTTTTTGATCATTCCATGCAGAAGTAAAGTGCCAGTCTTTATGTAATGCAGCGAGCTCAGAAACGGATTTAAGGGAGGGAACATGTAATTTGTCGCTGTTCCGGTAATAGACATTCCCTTGTTTATCTCTGACAACCATAAAAGGCCGATAACTAATATTATCGCCACTTTCCATTGCGCTAGAATAAAGTTCTTGTAGGTTGTCGGCTATTTTATTGAAATATTCAGGTTTATCAGCAACCACATCAAGTGTTTTAGCAAACCCTTGAGTGACGATATTCTGTTGTGCATTTAACTCATCATGAATTGATGGCCAATAAAAAAACTGGAGCCAGCCAACTAATAATAACCAAAGAAAAATAACGGAACTGATTTGTAGCCCGAATGTATAAATAAAAAATGATTTAACTTTCACTTAGTGGCACTTCTTTTTTTAATAGATAACCAATGCCACGGATAGTAATTATACGGTCTTTACCTATCTTTCGGCGTAAATTATGAATATGAACCTCTAAAGAGTTACTTTCTACATCATCCAATCCGAATAGACGCTGCTCTAAATCCGTTTTTCTGACAACATTATCTGCATTTTTTATTAATTCATAGAGTAATAGATATTCTTTCCCGGATAGCAGTAGCAATTGCTCATTAAGGGTTACTTGATGATTAAGTGGATTTAATTGCAGGTTACCCAATTGCCATATTTCAGATGAAAACCCAGCCATACGGCGACTAACGGCTTTCACTCGGGAAATAAGTTCAGGCATAGCAAATGGTTTTGTTAAAAAGTCATCAGCACCTGAATCTAAACTAGAAACTAAGTTATCCATTTGGTTTCTTGCCGTGAGAATGATTATTGGAATAGTTTCGCCCATATTACGCCAAGCTATGAGCTCGTCATGACCATCGCCATCAGGTAAGCCCAAATCTAAGAGCATTAGGTCAAAATTGCGAGATGCGAGTTGTAACTTTGCATCAACAAGTAGCCTTACCCAACAAGGATTAAAACCTGCAAGCTCCAGCCCACGACATAGTGCTTTTCCCAATTGAAGATCATCTTCGACTAATAGGATATTCATATTATCACCTCTACTAGCCAGTATAAGCAGGCAGTGAGCGTCAGACAATATGAACAGTTCAAGTTTGAAGCGTATTTAAGCATATCTTAAGGTTGGTTTAACCCATCTTTAAGGTACAAAAAAATAGACTGTTTATTATCGTTTTATCATTCAAGCAATAAGAGCATTGATAATGAAACACGCATTTTATGAGGTGCCATTGTTTATAGTCGCAATCGCGCTTGCTTTAATCTTTATTGGAAAAGATTTTAATAATACGTCCACAGTTAGTTTATCACCCCTAAAACTAAATGAAATTTCTACTTGTGCAAATATTACTAACTGTATTTCGCAGGTTAGAACAACTAATGAAGAGAATGAAAAGTTGAATCCAGTGAAACAAATTAAAACCTTTCTTAGGCATAAAATCTATTAATTAAAAATGAGTAAAATTTAGATATAAGAAATTTAAAACAACTAGCTGCTTTAATAATCAGTGTGTTACCTTGCAGTTGTTCTCTGGCTGATGAAAGTACTTTTGTTGTTTGGAGGGGGGGAGTCAATATTGCGCCAGTTTATGAAGGTGTAAAAAGCCTCACGTATTAGTAAAAAAGGAATGTCATTGGGTAAAACATTCCTTTTAAGTATTTGGTTAATCCTCTGTTGTTTCTTCTGGGACCCAACCATCATCCATCCATATTTCTTCCAGTATTTCTTCAATACGAGTTTTATCCTCCGCTATTTTTGTTCCTGAAATATTAACGCGTTGTTGTGAGCTAAACCCAACCCGAGTTACCATATCAGGATATTGGTTCTGAAGTTTGCGTAAAATCTCAGTTTCAAGAGCTTGTAAAACCACTGAACTGGGTTTTTGCGGAGCGTTTTTATCAAATAATACTTCGATACGTAACATGATAGCCTCTAGTAAAGACTGTATTAATATACAGTATTTTTAGAGCTATTAGACAAAAAAGTCAATATAGAGCTGCAAATATTTTTATCAGTAAATTAAGTGAAAAAATAATATCAATATAAAACAAAAAGTTAATCTTATGAGCGCTTGATAAAATAATTGTCAGAAAATTAAAAATAGGTATTCTATAAAATATATTTGATGAAGGTGAGTTTCGATTAAATGTTACATGCTTTAAGAATTAAAAGTGAAGATAGCCAAGCGATAGCTATGATTAACCAGTTATATGACACCGCTTTTCCGTTATATGAACAAAGAAGCTATCAGGGAAGAAAGGCAATATTGAATCATAGCGATTATTATTTGCTCAATTTCAAAGAAAATGACATTTTTATTGGTTTTATTGGTTGTTGGAAAATCGAAGGTTATTATTATATTGAACATTTTGCCATTTCCCCTGCATTAAGAGGGCAAGGTTATGGGCAAAAGGTACTAAAACAGTTTTGTCATGATGTAGGCAAAGTGATTCTAGAAATAGACCCTATTATTGATGAAATCAGCCAAAAACGTTGGTCTTTTTATCAGCATTGTGGTTTTCAACAAAATGAATACGCCCATGCTCATCCAAGTTATTACCCAGAAAATAAGCCGCATGAGCTTAGGGTGCTAAGTTATCCAGAAGAGATTGCTCAAGAAGCTTATCAGCAATTTAATCACATCTTACAAACGGTTGTGATGGATAAAACGCTATTATAGTTCATCATATCGATGGTATTAATCAGGTATATAGCAATAGATAAGTTCGGGATCATTATCATCTAAATTTTCTATGTAGCCACTAGGAACAAAGCCAGCTTTTATAAAGAGCTGTTGAGTGGCAGTATTCGATTGATTTGTAGAAGTAAAAATTTTGGGAGTTTTGCTCTGCATTTTTAGTTTATTAATTAAAATGAGGCCAAGGCCTTGTCGACGATGGTTTTTATTTACCATTAATAGCTCTATAAAGGCATGGGAATAGAAATGATAATGTAGAACGCCATAAGCCAATATTTCGTTGTTGGATTCCAGTACATAACATATTCCTTGCTCGCTCCATTGGGTAATGTCTTTATAGCGTTCTGCGGTCGCAATGGTATCTATGGAAAATATAGCATTTATATCAATTGGTGTTGCTACTCTAAAGTTAGTTTTCATTATTAATCAGTTATTTGTCAATGCTAAATGTATTAATTCAAAAATATTACAGTATAGGATGGTTTAAATAAAAGGTTAATATGAAAACTTAAAATAAGTTCATTACAATTATTGTTTTTTTAACCTGTTGAATTAAAACAATTTTAATCTTATGGCAGTTAACTAAAAATCTACCATAAAGCTCGCTCTTTGCTATCATTGAGTCGTTGTTAATCTATACAGTGGTAATTCTTATCAAATTTAAGAAATATAGAATATGATTAGCCTAATTTTCTTATTATTGGGGAATAAACCATGTCTCAAAATATTTATGATGACCCTGATTTTTTTGCAGGCTATGCAACATTGCCTCGCTCAGTCGAAGGGCTAAGTGGTGCACCAGAGTGGGATGCAATACAACGGTTATTACCAGATTTAAATGGGAAATCTATTATAGATTTAGGTTGTGGTTATGGCTGGTTTTGTCGGTGGGCAAGTGCTCAAGGGGCAACACAGGTAACAGGCGTTGACCTCTCAGAAAAAATGTTAACAAAGGCGATTTCAATGACAGATGATTCCGCTATAACATACTTACGTGCTGATTTGGAAAAGTTGAGCTTACCTACTGAACAGTATGATTTAATCTATAGCTCGCTGGCTCTACATTATGTGGTCGATATTTATTCTCTATTAACTAAGTTATATCAAGCTCTAAATCAAGGTGGGAGGGTGATTTTTTCTGCAGAACATCCAATATACACCGCACCACTTATTCAAGAATGGTGTATAGATAAGTATGGTAATAAAGCCTGGCCGGTTAATCAGTACCAGCAAGAAGGCAATAGAATTAGCCATTGGTTTGCTGATGGTGTCGTAAAGCAACACAGAAAATTATCCACTTGGATTAACTTATTAATTTCTGCTGGGTTTGAAATAATTGAACTGGATGAGTGGGGGCCATCGTGCGAGCAAATTATAAAAAATCCAACATTAGATGAGGAAAAAGAGAGACCAATGATATTTATTATTAGTGCTCAAAAGCCATAATTAAAACCTTATGTTTTGGTAAAGTTTAATACACATCACAAGGCGATTTATTATGGTTCAATGAATCGTTAAAGACTGTTGTTGGTATAATGCACGCAACGGCTTATGACTAGTTACTATGAGAAATATAGTCATGGGTAGTAATTGACAGGTATGTGTAATGATTGTTTGTTAGTAAGAGTAGTAATAGCGGATATAAAATGAAAAGAGAAATGTTGTCACCTGCCTACACGACAAATTTTGATGAATTAGCAGTGGTTAAAGTTAGAAAATAGGTTGGATTTTTACCCGACTTTTGCCCACCTAAAATTTCATGCATAAAAAAACCAACCTTAAGTGGTTGGTTTTCTTAAAATAAGTTGGTCGGCATGATAGGATTTGAACCTACGACCCCCGACACCCCATGACGGTGCGCTACCAAGCTGCGCTACATGCCGAACTTTGGTTAATACTACTCAATTTGCTTCTAAAAGCAATAGACTTATGATGCGACTGGTTGATATTTAAGCACTAATTTTCATTAAAACGCTTTAATTCAGTAAAGATTTTCAACAACTCAGCCAAATCAGGTTTTTCATTTCGTTCTATGGCACCTTGTTTATCGTAGATATTAAACTGGCCATTTTGATCCATGTAGAGAGTGGCATTATCTGTGGTAATGACAACATCGTCGTTGTCACCCGTGATCACCCATGGGTAAGTACGTTTAACACTAAATAAATCTTCACCTTGGCTGTAATCATCAGGTGGATTACTGACATGTAATAAACGCTGCATCAGTGTTGTCATCACATCTTGATGGCTTGTTAGCTTATCTATCTGCTGTGCAGGTGTGTTTGGCCAATAAATAAACAGTGGTATCTGCATATTATCACGGTTGAAGCGTTTACCATCTAACCATTCGTTTTCTGCTTTTCCTTGGTTATTGTAATTTGCCGTCACAATAACAATGGTATTTTGCAAGCGATTATCACGCTGTAATGCGGCCATTACGCGATTGATTTGTTCATTCGTTTTTGCACTTCCAGGTGTTCCTTTAATATTCAGGAAAGAGAACCAAGGCGAGCCGTTATTAAGGTTATCTAGCCAGTTATTCCACTGTGTAACTGTTAAGTTGTCATTATCTGCAGTTTTTGCAGGTAATGAGTAATCAGCTAAAATAGCTTGTCTGAATAATGGAGAATTAAAGCCATCTGTTGAGAATAAACCAAACTGATACCCTTGATGTTGTAAGGCTTCAATTAGCGCTGATGGATGGCGACCATTGAGAATATTATCGAAATAAGTCGATGAAATACCATAGAATAGGCCAAATAGCGCAGTATCGTTACGTAGCCCAGCCGTGTAGTGATTCGTAAACTGCGTACTGATTTCTTTAAATTCGTTTAACGCCCCCATAGAATCTTGTTGAGATTTATCTCCTAGATCATCAATGACCAACAATAATAAGTTGTAATCAGCGCCTTGGTCATAATAACTTAAAGGTTTCAATGGGTAGTTTAATTTAAGTGCCGTTGGGCTACCTTGTTGGAATACACGATTTTGATGTTCGGTTAAGTCTAATAGACCATACCTATCAAGTAGCTTGCGAGCTGTCATGGGTTGCGACAATGGATAATTGTAGCGTTGCATGGTGATAGGGCGATAGAAATTAGCGTCGGCCCATGCATACATCAGGTGTGACATAATAAAAGTCACAATAAAAATAGCCGCCAGAGGTTTGCCGAATGTTTGGCGGTTTAAACTACGTAGTTTTTGCCAACTCCAAGTCGCAAATAACATTTCAACAAGAAAGATAATGGGAATACTGATAAACATCAGTTGCCACTCACGAGCCATTTCCCCCTTAGTTGGGTTGATGACCAAGTCCCAAACTTGCGGTGTTAAATGCAAACCGAATTGACTAAAAACACGGATATCAAAGATTAATAGTGTTATTCCTGCCGTTGCAAGGGCAACACAAAGTAGCCTCAGCAACCGCTGAGACATAACAATAAAGGTCAGTGGAAAAATAATTAGCAAGTAAGTCGCAAAGACCACAAAACTAAAGTGACCTAACCAACTGACGAAAGCATAAATTCGGCCAGTTAAGGTATCTGGCCAATCAAAAATAAACAGATAGCTGCTACTTAACACGAGGCTAAGCAGTATATTGAATAGTGCAAACCAGTGCCCCCAACCAATCATGTTAGAGACTTTGTCACGGTAGCGCAGGTGGGTGACCATACTGTTTATTTCATTAATCAATTAGTGTGATTGATCTTCTTTAACAGAAGAAAGTAATGCATTTGCGAATGATTCTGCAATCATTTTACGTTGCGCAGGCGCAACCGACGTATTCAGCAGATTCGTTACCATATTACCTAACACCATGAGGGAAAGGTCAACAGGGGTGTGATTTTTTTCTAACACACTCACGAGGTCAGAAAGTAAACCTTCAACTTTTTCATCACTATAGCGAGATGATTGTGGCATAAATTGAGACATCCTAAATTAATGAAAGCTACATATCATAGCGTATCACAGTTGGTTTTTCTTCTTTCTTCGCAACAAATTTTTGTTTAAATGGGAATAATGTTAATTCAGATTCGTAAAGTGCGTATTAGTTCAGCGTAATCAGGCTAAAAATAGAACAAATGATGGTTTCTGTTGCAGATGAATAATATCAATGTTTGAATACGCGCAACATTATTTTCGCTATAACGAAGGAGCCAACAATGAGTCTGGAAATTAACCAGATAGCTTTACACCAGCTAATTAAAAGAGATGAGCAGACCCTAGAGGTGATGTTGCGGGATTCTCTATTGACAGCAGATGGTGTCGTACAAGACATGATGGCAGAATTGCACCGCGTCTATAGTGCTAAAAGTAAAGCATTTGGTGAATTTAACGAAGAAAGTGAACTTGCTGATGCGCTAAAGTTATTGCGTAAGGGCGAAGAAGAATTTTTAGGTTTCAGCCGTGCGATGACGGTTCGCTTGAAAGATGAATTAGCCAAATATCCTTTTGCGGAAGGGGGCGTGGTTCTCTTTTGTCAATACCGTTACCTCGCGGTCGAATACTTATTAATTGCGGTGCTCAATAGTTGTGACAGCATGTTTGTCACAGAATCATTGGATTTAGGCACGACACATTATTTAGATATTCCTCATGCAGATATTGTCGCACGTATTGATTTAACCGAATGGGAAACCAATCCTGAGTCAAAACGCTATTTAACTTTCTTAAAAGGTAGAGTAGGGCGGAAAGTTTCTGATTTCTTTATGGATTTTCTGGCTGCATCTGAAGGGTTAAACGCAAAAGTTCAGAATAAAGGCTTGGTTCAGGCACTTGATGATTTTTGTGACAATGCACAAATGGACAAAAATACGCGCCAAGCTTATCGCCAGCAAGTACATAGTTATTGCACAGAACAATTACAGTCTGGAGAGGAAATAGAGCTACAGGCGTTGGCAAAAGAGCTGCCAATGGTTGAAGAACAAAGCTTTGACGATTTCGCTCGCCAAAATGATTATCAACTCGAAGAAAGTTTCCCTGCCGATAGAGGAACGTTAAAGCAATTAACGAAGTTTTCGGGGAGTGGTGGCGGGATCACGATTAGCTTTGATGCGATGCTCATGGGGGAGCGTATCTTTTGGGACCCTGTCACTGATACGTTAACCATTCGTGGTACACCACCTAATTTGCGTGATCAATTACAACGCCGTGGTACTAAATAGGTTGTGGTGTTGAAGAGGTAGAAATAAATAACGCCGCAATTGCGGCGTTATTTACTCGGCGTCCCGAAAATTTCTAAAGCTCGGCTGTGGGCTTTAATTAAGCGCGCAGGAAGTCAATGTGCGTCACTTTTGGCTTAAATGGGTGACGTTGAACAGCCTGAACTTTTACTTTTGTTTCTTTACCATCGATAACCAGATTCAGAACTTCGTAAAATTCTGCTTTGCTTTCTTGGTTGATGATTTCATCGTGGTTAAGAGTTACAGAGATAGCTTCTTGGTTGCCACCGTAAACGATAGCTGGAAGCTGGTTATCTCTGCGCAGGCGGCGGCTCGCACCCTTACCCTGCTCTTTACGTTCAATTGCATTGATAGTTAACATTACTATTTCTCTATAAAAAGAAAATATAAATTCCTGCTACAGGCGACCCAGCAGCAGGTTCGAGATTTGGCCTAGGATAATCCATTCAGAGAACAAGATATCGGAAGGCGGGCGGCATTTTAACGAAAAATCGGCCATCCAGCAATCATTATGATCATTTTCGCGTTATGACAGGGGAGCAGCAACGCGAAAACGCCCTTGATAATCGAAGATTTTCTCTCGAATTTCCCAAAAGCGTTCTTTTTTGCGCGCGACAATAAATTGGGGATATCGTAATAAAGATTGTTGCACTAATATATCATTTGCATTATTCCACTTAAACGGAACACCTGGGGCACGCTGATGCTCACGTAAAAAACGATATTCGAACACGCGTTTTTGTGCGGGTGTGGCTAGGCGAAAACGTTCTGAAACACAGGTTCCATCTTCATCATAATAATTGATTTTAATCCATTCACCTTTGTTATCACTCCCTGTAATGAATTGCATACCACCACAACGAATAATTAACGCATCTTTGAGTTTTAAGGCGGCTTTTAGCATATCGTCAGGGTCGGTAAGCACTTCTTGGCATTTTTGACAGCGACGAGCCGCTATATCATTTTCTGCACCACAGTGTGGACATTGTTTAAAGCGAAAACGAAATTCACATTGTTTTTTCTGCTTATTTTCATCTTCTTCCCAGCCTTGGCAGCGCCGGCCGTAATGTTCAATAATTTGCCCATCAGAGGTACATTTTCCCCAAAAAATATTCGCAAATTGGCATAATGGGCAAAAAACTTGCACAGGCACACTGGTTGAATTTGGTTGACTTGACCCCACTTCAGGCCGAAATAAATCGTGTGGATTACCTGCGTAATCTAAGATTAAACAGCGTGTTTTTCCCTCATAAAGGCGTAATCCTCGGCCAACAATTTGTTGGTATAAGCTGACTGACTCTGTTGGCCGCAAAATAGCAATCACATCGACATGAGGCGCATCAAACCCTGTTGTTAATACTGAAACGTTAACGAGATAATGTAATTCTTTATTTTTAAATTGCTTAATAATTGCTTGCCTATCAATTGCTGGGGTTTCAGCCGTCACTAATGCCGCACTATTCTTCGGTAGATAACTCAGAATTTCTTTGGCATGCTCGACCGTCGCAGCAAAGATCATGCAGCCTTGTAACGGTGTTGCATATTCAATAACTTGCTCAATAATTTTAGGCGTAATGCGTTGTTGTTTTTTTAATGACAAATTAAGTTCTTGTTCGTTAAAAATACCCGATGATGTTAGTGAAACTTGGCTAAAATCATATTGTAAAACAGGCATGTCTAAGCGTTCAGGTGGAACTAAGAATTTGTTTTTAATCATATAGTGTAGGGGGAGTTCATAAATACACTCTCGGAAAAAACAATTTTCATCACCACGTACCATGCCATGGTAATGGTATTGGTAAATCCAGCCACTGTTAAGGCGGTATGGGGTGGCTGTTAATCCTAAAATACGTAATGAAGGGTTATTAGCTTGTAAAACTTGAATAATTTGTTGGTATTGGCTCTTATCATTCAAACTTATACGGTGACACTCATCAATAATCACTAGGGAAAAATGTGCGTCAAATGCCTTAAGATTGCGAGCAACGGATTGCACACTACCGAAAACCACTTTGCTTTGAGATTCTTTGCGGTTCAGGCCTGCGGCAAATATATCGGCTTGTAGGCCATATGCGAGGTACTTAGCATGGTTCTGCTCAACTAATTCTTTCACATGGGCTAATACCAACACTCGCCCACGAGCAAGCCGAGCCAATTCGGCAATCACTAAGCTTTTACCTGCTCCTGTTGGTAAGACAATCACGGCAGGGGCAGTCTGCTTGCGGAAATAATCAACTGTCGCATCGACAGCTTCTTGTTGGTAAGGGCGTAATACAAAAGGCATATTATTCAGTATTATGTAATTAAATCAGGTGAATGACGTTAAATTTAATTTAAAACGATGACTCTGTCTAAAGATGTAAGTTGCTGCGGTGAAACTATCACTTCACAGGGGTTATTGTTATAATGAATTATGTGATAGCAATCACAACAACCTTTCACTCTATATTCTGACAGTTGAGCGTTATTGTACGCTTCGCTGGCATTCCATCAAGTTAAGAGAATCTATGCGACTGGATAAATTTTTGTCCCAGCAATTAGGGATAAGCCGAAGTTTGGTAGCGCGAGAATTGCGCGCAGGGCTCGTAACGGTTGATGATGAAATCGTTAAGTCAGGGGCCTTTCAAGTTACGATTGATCATGAAGTCGCTTATGATGGTAATGTCCTCGTGCAAGTTACTGGGCCGCGTTATTTTATGTTACATAAGCCACAAGGCTATATTTGCTCAACAGATGACCCAACACATCCAACAATTCTTTTTTTTATTGATGAGCCTCTCGCACAAAAACTGCATTCAGCAGGGCGTTTAGATATCGATACAACGGGGCTTGTCTTATTAACTGATGATGGTCAGTGGTCACATCGCATTACTTCACCGAAGCATCATTGTGAAAAAACATACCGAGTTCAATTGAGTGACGATATCGCCAATGATGTTGCCGAGCAGTTTGCTCAGGGCGTTATGCTTAACGGGGAAAAATACCTAACTAAACCAGCAAAACTGGAAATTATCAGCCCTAGAGATGTCAGGTTGACGATTAGTGAAGGGCGTTATCATCAAGTGAAACGCATGTTTGCTGCGGTGGGGAACCATGTTTGTGGGTTACATCGTGAACGCGTTGGTGAAATTTGGCTCGATGAGACTCTTGAGCCCGGAGAATACCGTCCACTGACGGAAGAAGAGATCAACAGTATTAACGTACCACGTAAATAAATAGCAGGAGTTTAAAGAGTGCAACAGCAGCGTTCATCCTATTTGGGGCTGATACTAATTCTAGGTTTATTATCGATGTTAATGCCGTTGGCCATCGACATGTACCTGCCAAGCTTTCCGACGATGATGCATTATTTTAATGTAGATGAAGGGCGCATTCAAATGACGCTCAATAGCTACATTTTTGGTTTTGCTATAGGGCAATTATTTTATGGGCCGATGGCAGATAGCATTGGTCGTAAACCTGTTATCTTGGGTGGAGTCGTTGTTTTTGCAATTGCTTCAGCGGCTTGTGCTATCACTGAATCGATTGACTCACTGATTTGGTTGCGTTTTTTACATGGTTTTGCCGCGGCAGCTGCAAGTGTTGTGATTAATGCACTTATGCGGGATATGTTTACCCGTGATGAATTCTCAAGAAGTATGTCTTTTGTTGTCTTAGTGATGACAATCGCACCGTTATTAGCCCCTATTTTAGGGGGAGAGCTAATGCGCTGGTTCTCATGGCATGCAATTTTTTGGAGCATCGCTATTGCTGCGGTTATCGCTGTTATTTTAGTGAGCTGTTTTGTGCGGGAAACACTCCCCGTTGCCAAAAGGCAAAAATTTCATGTTGGAACAACATTAAGGCAATTTGCGACTTTATTTAGAGCAAAACAAGTATTGTTCTATATATTAGCGAGCTCATTTTCTTTTGCAGGAATGTTTTCGTTCTTAAATGCAGGCGCTTTTGTGTATATCGATTTAAATGGGGTATCTCCACAGAATTTCGGCTACTACTTTGGTATCAATATCATCTTCCTGTTTATTATGACGACCATTAATAGCCGTTATGTAAGGCATTTTGGCGCGGAGAAAATGCTTTACTTTGGTATTATTATCCAATTTGTGATGGGCGTGTGGTTGCTTGTTACAACGGCATTTACATTAGATTTTTGGACATTGGTTATCGGTGTTGCAATCTATGTTAGTGGAATAGCGATGATCACTTCTAACGCAATGGCAGTGATCTTGGATAATTATCCACATATTGCAGGAACCGTTTCTTCATTGGCAGGAACAATAAGGTTTTCAATTGGCGCACTCGTTGGAACTTTGTTATCACTAATACCTGCTCAGAGCGCATGGCCAATGGTCGGCTCTATGGTTGCTTGCGTGGCGCTCTCAATGTTATTTGTTTTACTAGCCAAAAAAACAAAATAAATCATATGTTTTCAAGTTTCATGGATGAAACTGAGAACACTCAATTCTCTTCTTCATTATTTATAACGGACTAATCAAAGTTTGTTCTAGTTACTTTCCCATATAATTCATTTATCTATTAGAGATAAAAGTGATTGCTCGATAAAATCGAGTGATAACGCAGTGGTATTAATAATCTTTAGTGAAAAATGATCTAAATCAATTATCATTACAGCTGAATTTGTTAAATTTATGTTTTGTGATTTGATATGCATTGCAACATTATTCATTAATAAAAATTTGGATTTACTTCAAAAATAAACTGTTTTTTACTATTTTCTTTTCACAAATGTAAAAAAAAGTTAAGTGTTTTATGCAAGATGTTAGGATGTAGCGATCAAAATTAGTTTATATTTTAAGATATTTGCTATTAAAATGAATATGCAATGATTTATGTCACAAAAATTTAACGACATTTTGTTTTTTTAATGTTATATTTAAGATTCGATATTTAACATTCATGTTACTTTTTGGATAACTTAAAGTTCGGTTTGAACGATGAATGAGTGGCTTAAGCCCATGTTAGGTCAAGTAAGAAATTAAATATCAATACTTGGCAAAATACTAGAATGTATCAATAGGATATCTTTGTGGAAAAATTAGGTCTTTCGGTGGTGCACAGGCTACCGCAAAGCTACCGCTGGTTATCAGGCAAAATAGGTACGGATGTTGAAGTTGTACCTATGAATGATGCCGATAGCGATAAGCTTGTGGGGCTGAAATTACTTAGCCATGACTGTGCGACAGATTGTATTGCAATGCAACAATTGTCTGAATCATTATCAGATATGCAGATTGCCAACGCGATCTTAGAGTGGCAAAAAGAAATTTGCCTATTTATTCATGCTAATGATGAGTTGGCAGCTATGTGCCGTTTAAAAGCCTCTGGCGTTGCTATTGCAGAACTTTCTTCTGGTTTTTATAGTGCTTAGTTTTGAGTATATTTAATATTTTATTAGTTGTTATAGTGGCTTGATTACTTATTATTATTTTAGTTACAGGTTTTATTCGGTTACGTGTTTAAAGCTTGTTTTTGAATGAGTATTATCGCGAGGTGGGCTTGGTGTTTTAGTTGTTTTTTACCTAAAAATCAAATGGCTATCACTAAGTTTAGTCAAAAAATTCCCAATAAAAAAGCTTCCATCAAATGGAAGCTTTTTTATTGGGAAGGGATATAGGATATTATAAAAACTTATGAGCCATTAATAATGCGCCTGCTGGCATAATATCTTTTACTCCAGTATGAGTTAGTCATTTCAGAAACGATAACACCACTACTGGTTGATGCATGGACAAATTTTTGGTCACCAATATAAATGCCAACATGCTTCATAGTACGGCCTGTTTTAAATAAAACAATATCACCGACTTTTAGATTATTACGTTTTACGCTTTTGCCGGAGGATTCTTGTTCAGAGGTCGTACGAGGGAGTTCAACACCAAATTGTTCAAGAAATGTTCTCTGTACGAAACTTGAGCAATCAACACCTTTCTTTGTTGTGCCACCAAGACGATAAGCTACGCCTTTCCAGCTTGCGTATTGATCCATTATTTTAGATTTGGTATCAACACTTTGTACTAACTCTTCGAATTCATCTTGAGATGCCATCGTCAGCGAGTCACCCGCAGAACCATTTAGCATACGAGTATCTGATTTAGCAGTATATTGTGTGTTTTTAGCTGACTTTGGGTTGGTACATGCTGTGAGCGTTACGGCGATTGCAATTGCCGGAACAATGCGCCAAGCATAGCGCTTAAGTTTTTCAGAGGTTAGCATTCTTATATATATCCCTTACCATTTTTCTTTTTAGTACTTTATTGTGTAAAAAGACACAAAAAAACTAAACTTATCCCTGTGAAAAACGCATTATAGATGGCAAAACTGTGTTTTTCGCAGAAAGTGTTTATCGTAGTACCACTAAACTTCGAGTGTACTAGTCATATTTAGTGACTTATTGAGTATAGGAGATATATCAATATTTACTAAATTTACTAAGACATTCTTTACATTTTTTTGTTTAGAAGATTCAGCATCGTAGTAGTACCAAATCAAACCTTTAAGAGCATACATAAACAAAAGCAAAATGGCGAGTTAATAGGGGTGAAATTTACAAAACATTAGATAAAAGTGCCTATTTGCCATTGGTTTATGTGACAATTGTCTACAATGAAGGATATTACTTATAAAGATGGTATTTTTAACTAGTAAAATATGAACTAAATCACACTTTTCTATGTGTTATTTCAGTGAATTTGCATAATTAAGGACTTTTCAAACTAGAAGTGTAAAGAAGTTTAAGTTTTTATTTAGAGGGAGTGTGTTTGTACTCAAATAAACAGCTTAATTTTTGTTAAGAAAGTCCATTAGAATAAAAAACGCTCAGAAAATAATTTAAAAAATAAAAGCACTGTATGTATATCAGTATTTTTTGGTTGTATTTATTAGCAATTCTCCACAATATTAATATCGACTAGTGAGTAGCATTCTACCATAACCATTCATAACCAATGTATTGTTAGAGCAACTCTAATAATACGTCAATATAACTAGATATTTAATGGTGACAGCAAAATAGGGGGCGAGGAATGTGTCTATATCTTAAGATTATAGTCACGATAAAGTCGTTGTTCGAAATCAGCAAACCGGCGATTTAGGGTGGAACGAGCAATTCTAGTTGAGAAATAATCAATGGGGATTAGGTTAGATGAGCCAAGGTTATCTATAATAATAAATTGACCATAAGGTTTATAGCCTAGTTGATAAACGATGTTATAAGTTTTGAGCGCCATCGTGGTAATAGCCTCTTTGTATATGTTCTTTTTAAATTGCTCATAAGCAATTTTCATGTTTCTTTTATGTTTCAAAAAAACTTGTTTATTTTTTAGATAATAATCTAAAGTATTTGAAACATTTCCTGTCTTATCTTTGATTAATTGGAATACGTACCCTAGCCCCCGATCAGTTTGCTGGGTGCCATAGTAATGAGAAATCGTTTTTACGGTAAGATTCCTTTTATACAAGCGTTTATAATAGCGAACCTCTCTTAATGTTTCTTTATCATCTCGCCCACTTAAATGAACTTTTACACATAGGTGATTATACTCAGGATGCTGATAACAAGCACGTTGCCTGCCTGATGCGATCAAGTTTTCAGAAGGTAATAAAATTTTTTTATCTAAGTTCATATTCATGATAATAAACACTTTTTTTAACAAATTTAAGGTGTTTGATATATAGATATACCTAAAATGGCATAACGACGATTTTTATAAATTAATTGACCAATGCTAATAGATTATATTTATAAAGTGTTGCATTTTGTGTGGTTAATTAAGTGTGAGGCAAGTCATATATTTTGTTTTGATAAATAATAAAACAAAAAATAAAAAACTACGGCTATAAATGAAATTATTAATATCCCTTTGGAATTAGTATGTCGTCCTCAGGCAATTCAGCCAAATAAATACTTTAACTGTAAATAAATTACAGGAAGTGACGATAACATAATTTTAAACGGGAATTTCGTTATGAATAGCTCAGTAAAAAAAATGGTAATGGCTTTTTTAGCAGTAACAGCATTGAACTCAAGCTTTTCAGTATTTGCATCTGAAAACAGTGAGGTAAAACGCAGCAATACAGGCGTTATTCGATTTACTGGAGCTATTGTAGCAGCGCCTTGTATTGTCGAAGCCAATGCGAATAAAGTAGAAACCAAATGCTGGAATGATAGTGGTAAGTTGGAAACCGCATCTGCAGATATTCGTAAACTAAAGAATCAAGAAATGTTGCTTCCGAATCAAAAAGGTACTCAACAATTCAACTGGATTAATAAAGATAAAACCCTAGGTATTTACACAATAAAATACGATTAATTTTGAGACGAACACAAATTGAATATAGCAAACTAAGATGAGAAGGTATGCAATGTTTAATTTTAATGACATATGCCTATGAACAATAAATTCATAGGCATATAAAGGCTTATTTCTTTCAAATCAAAAGCAGAAATTAATCACAACGGCCCATATAACGACGCTCAGCGATATGAATACGAATTTTTTCACCGGTTGTTAAATATTCAGGAACCTGAACTGTTAACCCTGTAGCCATCGTTGCAGGCTTAGTTCGTGCGCTAGCCGAAGCCCCTTTAATTGCTGGGGTTGTCTCAATAATGACCATATCAACCGTTTGCGGTAACTCTAAAGCAAGAACTTGCCCATCCATTGTTAACACTTGCATTCCTGGTAACCCTTCTTCAGGAATGAAAAGTAATTCTTCTTCAATATCGGCTTTTTTGAAAAGGTAGGGAGTATAGTCTTCATTGTCCATAAAGACATATTCATCACCATCAATATAAGAAAAGCTCACTCCACGACGGGTTAGGGAAATTGTTTCTAAAATATCATCGCCTTTGAAACGCTCTTCAACTTTCTGGCCCGTTTTGATATCAGTAAAGCGCATTTTATATAATGTACTCGCTCCACGAGCACTAGGTGCTTGAATATCAATGTCTTTTACAAGTAATAATTTGCCATTGTAGTTAATTGCTAAACCACGTTTGATTTCGTTGGCCTTGGCCATAAATAACCTTCTTTAGGGTTGTCAAAAAGAGTGCGACAAAATTACTCGCAGATAAAGAATTAGGCAAGATGCTGAAGTCAATTTTCAGTGAAAAATTTTTAGGTGACATATCAGTGTGGATATAACCAGAGGGCGATATCCACACTGAAAGGGTTAATAAATAGGTAGTAAGCCAGATAGTGACAATAAATGAGCAACCGCATTAATTAATCCAAAGAGGATCACAAAGCCAATAATAAAGCTCCCACCTGGTGCTTTGTAGCTGTTGTTAGGGTAACGTTTACGACTTGCTTTCGCCATCAGCGCAGGGACAATGACTGCCCAAATAGTAGCTGCCAACCCTGCAAAACCAATCGCATAAATAAACCCATTAGGAAAAATCAGTGCGAGTATTGTTGGTGGTAAAAAAGTGACTAAGACAGATTTAAGGCGCCCAAATTTGTTATCTGCAAATTTGAAAAAATCAGCAATAAAATCAAATAACCCTAAAGACACGCCTAAGAAAGAACTCGCTAGAGCCATATAAGAAAACAGGTTCAAAAATTGAGATATAAAGCTGCTCTGGGTAGAAATATTCATTTGAGCCAGTAATGCATCAATATTGTTGCCATTTTCTCTGATTTCAATAAATGACGTTCTTGGAATATTTCCTTGGATCGCATACTGCCACAAAATATAGATAACAACGGTAATGGTAGCCCCATAAACTAGGCTCTTAACAACACTACGGCTATCTTTATTATAATATTTAACTAATCCAGGAACATTACCGTGATAACCAAATGAGGTTAATAAATAGGGTAATGCGGCTAAGGCATAAGGAAGATATTGGCTTTCACCATGCTCAGTTTGGTTGAATAGGATAGCTGGTGATGCGGTTGAAATCATTCCACCGATTGACATAACAAAGGTGATGACCATCCCGCCAATTAAAATGGTACTTAACCTATCGACAGCACGAGTAGAAAGCCACACAAAAAAAGCCACAATAAATGCAAAAATAAAGCCTGCACCCGCTTGTGGTATTTGTATTTTTTCTGACAAATTCGCGGTGATGATAGAGCTTCCTGCAGAAATATAGGCGTAAGTAAGAATATAAAGCACAAAAGTAACGGATAAACTGTTAATAGAATTCCATGTCGTGCCTAATAAGTCTTTGACCATAGTATGGAAACTGGCGCCAGCTGGGTAATTCATATTGGCTTCTAAAATCATTAACCCAGAAAGTAACATGCAAATAAAGGTATAAATTAACAGTATGACAGAGCCTGTGAACCATACGCCGGAAGTCACCATAGGAATTGAAAACATACCTGCACCCACCGCAGTACCGGCAATGATCATCGCACCTCCTAATATAGAAGGATTTTTTTGTTGTGTTGTTCCATCAATAGCCATGGTGGCTCCTAAATATATCGTTTCACTGTACTAGCCAAATGATACGGTAAGAGTGCAGTATTGTAAATATCGTAAATAGAATAAAATAGGGAAAAATGAGTAATTAGAAAGGGATGGATGATAAACGTACAAAAAGAGGATGTTGTACGTTTACACTTGATTAGGCTTTGTGGTGATAGAAACGTTGTGTAAGCCAGAGGTCAACAGCATTGCGGCTAGCTTCAAAATGAGGCTCTGGGAGCTTATCAGGTGAAACCCACATTAAGTTTTCACATTTATCTGCTTCCATAATTTGAGGTTCAACCTCACCGTTATATTCAACATGCATACAAATAGAAACGGTATGTTTACCTTCTTGTTGATAAGTCTGTAAATTATTGCTGATACCAAAAACAGTTGGAGCTTGGATATCAATACCAATTTCTTCTTTTATTTCGCGAATGGCACAATCTTCAAAGGACTCACCAGGGTCCACATGTCCCCCGAAAATGGACCAATAGGGCGCATGTTTACTACTGCGTTTGCCCATCAAAATTTGCCCCTGTTTATTAGTGATTAGAACACCAACACCAGCGACGACGTGAGTATGCTGAGACATATATTCTCCTTATTATTTTATTTTTCAGCGCGCTGATCCTGACATAATCTTGTAGAAAAACAAGCAGGAAAAAGTACAAATATCACTGAAAACAATATGCTTTAATGTTATAACTATAATTAAATTTAAAGACACGATAATCATGATAAGGGAGATTAGTGGTTATGACTCGCCGGGTTGCTACAATTACATTAAATCCTGCTTACGACCTTGTGGGCTTATGCTCTACTATCGAAGTTGGTGAAGTCAATTTAGTCAAAACCGCTAGCCTCAACGCGGGTGGTAAAGGTGTCAATGTCGCAAAAGTGCTCCGTGACTTAGGTATTGATATCACTGTTAGTGGTTTTATGGGAAAGGATAACCAAGAAGAGTTTCAACATTTTTTCAGTGAAAATGGCATGGCGAACCGTTTTAGTATGGTGCCAGGGCGTACACGGATTAACGTGAAACTCACGGAAAATAATGGGGAGTCAACGGATTTCAACTTTTCAGGCTTTGAGGTCAGTAAAGACGATTGGAACCGTTTCTCCACAGAGTCACTTAATTGGTTAGGCCATTTCGATATGGTCGTTGTCAGTGGAAGTTTACCAAGTGGTATTGACCCAGAAGAATTCACTCGTTGGATGACTCGCCTTCGCCAATTATGCCCATGTATTATTTTCGATAGTAGCCGAGAAGCCTTAAAGGCAGGTTTGAAAGCGTCACCATGGCTAGTAAAACCTAATCGTTATGAATTAGAAAGTTGGGTTGGCCGAAAACTGCCAGATTTACAAGATGTTGTAGCCGCAGCGCATGAGTTAAGAGACAAAGGAATTTCTCATGTTGTTATTTCATTAGGAGAAGAAGGGGCTCTGTGGGTTAATGCTTCGGGTTCTTGGCTGGCGAAACCGCCACATTGTGAAGTGATAAGCACGGTTGGGGCTGGTGACTCGATGGTAGCAGGGCTAGCTTATGGGTTACTCAATGGTGAGTCCAGCGAGCATACGTTACGTATGGCGACCGCAATTTCTGCACTATCCGTTTCTCAGCCAGATGTCGGTTTAAAAAATAGAAACAAATTAGCGGATATGATGGCAAAAATTGAAATGAAATCGTTATAGTTAATGAATTTCAAACAACCCCCACATGATAATGCGGGGGTTGTTATATTAGAAAGCCAATAATTAGCTACTTTGCTGTGCTTTCAACCATGCAATTTCTTGCGGCCAAATATCGGGATTAATGGTTTCTAAAATCAAGGGGATACCATCGAAACGGCTATCTTGCATAATATACGTGAATGGAACAAAACCAATATTCCCTTCACCTAAACTATGGTGGCGGTCAACACGACTGGCAAATTCACTTTTAGCATCATTAAGGTGCATTCCCTTTAGAAACTCAAAACCAACAATGTCTGCAAATTGGCTAAATGTGTTGTCACAATCTTCGGCTGTGCGTAAGTCATAACCTGCGGCAAATGCGTGGCAAGTATCAATACAAACGCCTACACGGCTTTTATCTTTCACCCGTTCAATAATTTTTGCAAGATGCGTAAAGTCAAAGCCTAAGTTAGTGCCTTGTCCCGCCGTGTTTTCAATTACAGCGGTCACGCCTTCGGTCTCAGCAAGGGCAATATTAATAGATTCAGCAATGCGAGCTAAACAATCGTCAATTTCAATTTTCTTTAAATGACTACCGGGGTGAAAGTTAAGTAAATCAATACCTAATTGTTCACAACGCTGCATTTCATCGATAAAAGCGACACGAGATTTCTCTAGAGCCTCAAATTCGGGGTGACCTAAATTGATCAAATAGCTGTCATGAGGAAGGATTTGGTGTTTACCGTACCCATATTTTTTGCAGTTATCTTTAAATTTCTTAATTACGTCTTCGCTTAGTGGCGCAGCTTTCCATTGGCGCTGATTTTTTGTGAACAAAGCAAAAGCGGTTGCATTGATTTCATGTGCGCGAATAACAGCTTGGTCAACCCCACCAGAGGCGCTGACATGTGCTCCAATATATTTCATTTTTGACTCCTTTTTGTTGGAGTATGCCATTAATAAGCAAATAAATGAAATCAACAAAAAAGCCACCCATTGAGGTGGCTAAAAGTGAGGAGAATATATGCTAAAAAATGCTTTGAATCAGTATGTTAATTAAGAGCCCACCGACAATCAACCAAACAAACAGGATAAGTGCCATCAGTAATGGCTTAATACCCGCTTGGCGAATAGCACTAACATGGGTAGTTAACCCTAAAGCAACCATTGCCATAGCCAGTAAAATCGTATCCAAGGCTATGATTTGTTGTACGAATACATGGGGCAGTAAATTGAGTGAATTGAAACCTGCGACAACAATAAAAAATACGGCGAACCAAGGAATCGTAATTTTACTTTTCTGAGTGTTTGTTGTTTGGTTTGCGGTTGTTTTACGGCTTAAGAAAGCCGATAAAATAATCAAAAAAGGCGCAAGCATCATTACACGGATCATTTTGGCGATGACAGAGGCATTTTCTGCCTCAGTACCAATAGTGTGGCCTGCTGCAACAACCTGTGCAACTTCATGTACTGTTGAACCGATATAAATCCCAAAAGTTTCTTCTGTTGCAGGAAACCAGCCAAAGTGCGCATTTAATTGGTAAATCCAAGGATAAACAAAAATACAAATAGTCCCAAAGATAACAACCGTTGATACGGCAACCGCAACTTTACTTGCAGAAGCTTTCACCACGGGTTCAGTAGCCATGACTGCGGCTGCGCCACAAATACTACTACCTGCACCAATCAATAACGTGGTTTCTTCATCAAGACCGAACACTTTTTTACCTAGCCAATATGCTAATAAAAAAGTTGAGGTTAATGTTAAGGCATCAATGATAACCCCTGTAGCACCTACATCCGTAATTTGTTGGAAAGTAAGGCGAAAACCATACAAAATTATACCCGCACGGAGAAAATAGTGCTTAGCAAATTTAATGCCGGCATCACAAGATTGACTGGCTACGGGGTAAAAAGTATTCCCTACAATAATTCCTAATAAGATTGCGAGGGTTAATGCACCTAAGCCGATATCCATAAACCAGGGTTGGTCACCTAGGTAAATTGCAATAGCAGTCAGAATACCGGCTAAAATAATACCGGGTATCAGTTTTAATATAGGATTTAGGTTATTCCGCTCAAGGGTGCTGGTGTCACTTTTATTCATGATAATGCTCTTTATTACCGCTTATAAGATTTAGTAATAAGGATATAACAAAATCAATAATAATTTAAATTGATTGTCTTCATATAATCTACCACTAAAATAGATTAGAAAGTTTCTTCTGGAATATTGCAAATAAATCGTTAATATTAACATTATTATTACAAATACTAAAAATCACGTTGGGGCTTACCTTTATGCGAATTACACTTAGGCAACTTGAGGTTTTTACGGAAGTATTAAAGAGTGGCTCCACGACGCAAGCATCTCAGTTATTAGCGCTTTCACAATCTGCAGTCAGTGCGTCGCTAACGGATTTAGAAGGTCAATTAGGCGTTCAATTATTTGACCGTGTGGGTAAACGACTTGTTACTAATGAGCACGGAAGACTTTTATATCCAAAAGCGTTAGCGTTATTAGAGCAAGGGTTAGAAGTTGAGCAACTCTTTAAAAAAGAGATGGGCGCCGTGCGTCTTGCTGCCAGTACAACGATTGGTAATTATATTTTACCCGAAGTCTTAGCGGGGTATCGTCATGACCACCCTGATATTCCTTTAGAGCTTTTTATTAGTAATACAGAAGAAATTATTAAGGCAGTCATGGAATTTAGGGCGGATGTTGGGTTAATTGAAGGTGTTTGTCATAGCCCTGAATTAATTTCTAAAGCATGGTTAAAAGATGAGCTCGTTATTTTTGTTTCCCCCCAAAACCCATTAGCGAATAAAAAAGTCTCTTTAAAAGATTTGCGTGACGCGCCTTGGATTTTGCGTGAAAGGGGGTCAGGTACACGGGATGTCCTTGACCAACTATTATTTGCACATCTTCCGGGCTTTCATATTTTGATGGAGCTAGGAAATTCAGAAGCTATCAAGCATGCAGTTCGTTACGGGATAGGTATAAGCTGTTTATCACGTCGAGTGATCGAAGAACAATTAGAAAATGGCTCTCTAGTCGAATTAAAAATAGACGACCTTCATTTAGAAAGAACGCTATATTTGATTTATCACCGCCAAAAGCATATTTCGAGTGCGATTACTAATCTTCTGTCTTACTGTAATTAAAAATCCTCGTCATCTTTTAACCTGTCGCGTTGTTGGCTGCAATCGACGACCCAAGTCACATACTAATGTATGCTCCTTGGATAGTCTCAATTGCCGCCTAGCGACACGCTAAAAGCTATAGAGGATTGCAGTGAACGTGTTGCACTAGTGATAGGCTATCGCGTTGTTGGCTGCACTTTTTATGTGCCTTGAACAGTCACATTTGCCGCTACAGACACGATAAAGAGAATAAAACGTCGTCCTCTTATTAAGAGGGTATACTGAATTTTTTGAGATAACGCGTTTTACTTATAATTTTGTATGAATTATGAAGGTATCTTATAACAGTGAAGAGTTGCTTAGTTCTCACAGTCTATTTTGCTAGAATCCATGCGATATTAGCTGAATAATAAAATACAGGGAACAAATGTCAGAACAACATACCAATACTATCTCGCAGGGCGGCCCACAAAGACTACGCCGTGAGTTAAAGGCGCGCCATCTTGCGATGATTGCTATCGGTGGATCTATCGGTACCGGTTTATTCGTTGCATCCGGTGCAACGGTTGCACAAGCAGGCCCCGGTGGAGCACTCCTTTCTTATGCTATCATTGGCTTAATGGTCTATTTTTTAATGACCAGTTTAGGTGAATTAGCCGCTTATATGCCTGTCTCAGGCTCATTTGCAACCTATGGTGCAAAATATGTCGATGAAGGTTTTGGTTTCGCACTAGGGTGGAACTACTGGTACAACTGGGCTGTAACAATTGCAGTTGACTTAGTTGCTGCTCAATTGGTGATGACCTATTGGTTCCCAGATACCCCAGGTTGGATTTGGAGCGCTATTTTCCTTGCGATTATTTTCTTACTGAATTTCATCTCTGTGAAAGGGTTTGGTGAGGCGGAATACTGGTTCTCATTAATAAAAGTCACCACAGTCGTTATTTTTATTGTTGTTGGCGTATTAATGATTTTTGGCATCATGAGCGGTGCGGAAAATGCCGGGTGGCATAACTGGGAAATTGGTGATGCACCTTTTGCGGGTGGTTTTTCAGCAATGATTGGCGTGGCAATGATAGTTGGGTTCTCATTCCAAGGAACTGAATTAATCGGTATTGCTGCGGGGGAATCGAAAGATCCTGCCAAAAATATTCCCAAAGCAGTACGCAAAGTATTTTGGCGGATATTGTTATTCTATATCTTTGCAATCTTAATTATTAGTTTGATCATTCCTTATACTGATCCAAGCTTACTGCGTAATGATGTAAAAGATATTAGTGTGAGTCCATTCACTTTAGTATTTGAAAATGCAGGTTTATTATCTGCTGCTGCGGTGATGAATGCGGTTATCTTAACGGCAGTATTATCGGCAGGTAACTCGGGTATGTACGCATCAACGCGTATGTTGTATACCTTAGCGCGTGAAGGTAAAGCACCACGTATTTTCGCTCGTTTATCTAAAGGTGGCGTACCTCGTTATGCGTTGTTAGCAACGACGGTTATTGCGGGCTTATGTTTCTTGAGTTCCATGTTTGGAAACCAGACGGTGTACTTGTGGCTATTAAATACATCGGGGATGACAGGGTTTATTGCTTGGTTAGGTATTGCAATTAGCCATTATCGTTTCCGTAGAGGCTATATTGCACAAGGGAAAGATCTTAATGACTTACCTTATCGTTCAGGTTTCTTCCCAATTGGTCCTATTTTTGCCTTTATTTTGTGTTTAACAATTACATTAGGCCAAAACTACCAAGCCTTTTTAGAAGATAAAATTGATTGGGTAGGGGTTACGGCAACTTATATTGGAATTCCGCTGTTTTTAGCAATTTGGTTTGGTTATAAGATAGTGAAGAAAACAACGTTTATTCGCTATAAAGATATGAGCTTTCCAAGTTACCGAGAAAATTTAGATAAATAATATTCTTAGAATATCTATCATAAAAAACAGCACTCTTTATAGGGTGCTGTTTTTTTATATATAGCGCAACAAACCTGCATTTTGGCGGTAAAATAGGCTGAATGTTTGGCTTTACGATAATGGTCACAGAATTCCATTGATGAAAGTCATGATTAAACTAATAATCGTATTGATAAGTATTCTTATTTGCTTTATTGTTACCGCATAAAAAAAAGGTAAGTCAATGAGGTTAATAGTGGAGCTTAATACTATGTCGTCGGTAGCCAAGAAGTCTGTAGCTAGGTCGGTAGTAAAAGGAATAGGTTTAGCGTTATTAGCAAGTGCCAGTATGAGCGCTTGGGCTGCAACAGTGACTGATATTGCAGGCCGTACTGTTGAGGTTCCTGATAATGTTAATCGCATTTTATTAGGTGAAGGGCGCCTGTTTAGTGCAATAGCTCTGCTGGAAGGTGATAAACCTATTGACCGAATTGTCGGTTGGCAAGGTGACCTTCGAAAACTAGACCCTCAAACCTACGCTGTTTATAAAGCTAAATTCCCTGAAATTGACAATATTCCACTGATTGGTAATACCAGCGCAGATAGCGTCAGTTCAGAAAAAGTATTAACCCTAAACCCTGATATTGCGATTTTTGGTTTGTCAGGCCATGGGCCGGGTAAAAACAGTGAATTAGTTAACCAGCTTGAGAAAGCCGGCGTGCCTGTTGTATTTGTGGATTTCCGTGATAAACCACTGGAAAACACATTACCAAGTATGCGTTTACTTGGTAAAGCGTTAAACCGCGAACAGGCAGCAAATAAATATGTCGATTTTTATGAAAGAAACCAAAAATTAGTCACTGATATTACTTCTAAAATACCAGAAGATAAAAAACCAAGTGTTTTTATTGAATTACGTGCTGGTGCTTTTGAAGATTGCTGTGGTACCGCTGGCGATGGAAATATGGGGAACTTTATTGATTTAGCTGGTGGTAAAAATATTGCTAAAGGCGTTTTGCCGGGCGCGCTTGGTACGATGAACTTAGAGAAAATCATTGCTGCGGACCCAAATATTTACATTGCATCTGGAGCAAAAGCACCGGGAAGTAAAGATGCAGGCGTTCAATTAGGGGCGCAAAGTTCATTAGCTGATGCGAAAGAAAGCCTGAAAAAAATAACTGAACGTAAAGGAATTAGCTCGCTATCAGCCATAAAAGATAAGCAAGATTATGCTATCTGGCACAATTACTATAACTCTCCATACAATGTGATTGCGACGCAAGTTTTCGCCAAATGGTTTTACCCAGAACAATTTACCGATCTTGAACCGCAAAAAACACTGGATGAATTACATAGAGAGTTTCTCGCTATCGAACCAACCGGTGTATATTGGGTCAGCGAAAAGTAATGAAAATGGGTAAGAATTGATGAGTATTACGAGCGAGCCAATAGTTGCGGCTGAAAAAGCAGCGATTCAGGCTGACAACAATGTAAAACAACATTATCAAAATATGTTGCGTCGTCGATTGACATGGATAGCTGTTATCGTCGCTGCGATTTTATTATCACTGGTTATTGATTTCACCTTAGGTCCTTCAGGGTTATCCCTTGAACGCTTATGGCAAACCTTAATGACCCCAGAAGCAGTTGATGCAGGAACTCGAGTCATTGTTTGGGATATCCGTCTGCCATATGCATTGATGGCCGTGGTGATTGGTATGTCATTAGGACTTGCTGGTGCTGAGATGCAAACGATCCTTAATAACCCGTTAGCGAGCCCATTTACACTAGGGGTATCTAATGCGGCGGCTTTTGGTGCCGCATTGGCGATTGTTTCAGGGATTGCAATTCCAGGCGTGCCTGACCAATGGGTAATATCAGCCAATGCCTTTATTTTTGCATTATTAGCAGCCTTGATGTTAGACGCGGTAACTCGCTGGACGCGTGTAGCAACCTCAGGTGTCGTATTGTTCGGTATTGCACTTGTGTTTACCTTTAATGCATTGGTTTCTATGATGCAATTCATCGCAACAGAAGATACCTTGCAGGGTTTAGTCTTTTGGACGATGGGCAGTTTATCAAAAGCAACATGGGTAAAACTTGGTGTGATGGCATTGGTTTTCGCGCTTGTTTTCCCGGTTGCCATGATGAGTTCATGGAAATTAACGGCTTTAAGGTTGGGTGAAGATAGGGCGATCAGTTTCGGTATTGATGTGCGCCGTTTAAGGCTAACAACATTATTACGTATTAGTATTTTATCGGCTTTAGCGGTGGCGTTTGTGGGGCCTATCGCCTTTATTGGTTTAGTCGCACCGCATATTGCAAGGTTGATTTTTGGTGAAGATCACCGTTTTTATCTGCCAGCAAGTGCATTAATTGGGGCGTTAATCTTATCAATGGCCTCAATAGCGTCGAAGAATATTATTCCGGGTGTGATTATTCCTGTTGGGATTGTGACATCGTTAGTGGGTGTGCCGTTCTTCTTAAGCATTATTTTACGTCATAGAGGGAACGTATCATGAGTGGCCTGATTATTAACCAATTTAATGCAGGTTACCCAAAACGCCCCGTAATTGAGAACCTATCGACGGATATCTTACCTCGCGGCAAGATCACGGTATTACTTGGGCCCAATGGTAGTGGCAAATCCACATTATTGCGTTCTTTGGCGGGGTTAAATAAAGCTACAGGGCAGCTGTTACTGGATGGCAAGGACTTAACTCAACAGAGTTTTGCCCAACGAGCACAAAATGTGGTGTATTTACCGCAAACGTTACCTGCTGGTGTACATCTGTATGTTTTAGAGTCAGTGATTGTTGCTCAACGTGCTTCAGGCGGTTTGAGCAATGAGAATAGTAAAGACGAAGTGATGGGGTTATTACGTCAATTGGGTATTGAACATTTGGCGTTAAGTTATTTAGACCAACTTTCAGGTGGTCAAAAACAATTAGTGGGTTTGGCACAATCTTTAATTCGTCAACCCAACTTATTGTTATTAGATGAACCTTTAAGTGCACTGGATTTAAATTACCAATATCATGTGATGGATTTAGTCGCGAAAGAAACGAAACGTCGAAATATAATCACGGTTGTGGTGGTTCATGATATTAACATTGCTCTCAAACACGCAGAACATGTATTAATGTTGAAGCAAGGTAATTTAATTGCTCAAGGTGAACCTGCTGAGGTAATTACCCCTGAAAGCCTTGCTGAGGTCTATGGTGTACGCGGTCGTATCGAACGTTGTTCGCAAGGTGTTCCGCAAGTCCTAATAGATGGGCTGGTTGATAAATTAGCAAGTTAATATCGTAATAGAATAATGTGCTTGCAGCACTCGGCAAGCACATTAAATAAAATGAGAGGATGCAATATTAAAGAAATAAACAAATTAAATATTATTTAATAGTAATTACCCACAGGAAATTTAATTGAATTATATAATAGTTTTTTACCATGAATTTCCTATGGGTATTTAAATGCCCCAATAATAAAAAATATTTTTTGATTCAATGAAATCAATGTGAGCAAATCAATTCATATATAAAACAAAATATCTCTTGGAGAGTTGGGAATGGTTGTTTTTAATAAAAGAAAAGTGGCAATTAGCATAATTGCGGCTATTGCTGCGGCACCTGCATTTGCTGATGACAGTAAAGATAAAATCTATGTAACAACAGCATCAGGTTATCAACAGAAAATTGAAGATGCCCCTGCGTCTATTTCTGTAGTAACTCGCGAACAACTCGAAACTAAAGCTTATCGTGATGTGACTGACGCATTAAAAGATGTACCGGGTGTTTTAGTCACCGGTGGCGGCAGTAGCTCTGACATCAGCATCCGTGGTATGGATGCTAAATACACCATGATTTTAATCGACGGTAAACGTGTTGATACACGCAGCACTCGTCCAAATAGTGATAATTCAGGTGTTGAACAAGGTTGGTTACCGCCATTACCTGCGATTGAACGTATTGAAGTGGTACGTGGTCCTATGTCGTCGCTGTACGGTTCGGATGCGATGGGTGGGGTTATCAATATTATCACTCGTCGTGTGCAACAAGAGTGGACGACCAGTTTACGAGCAGATACTACACTGACTGAACGTAAAAATTCAGGTAATACAGGGCAAGGCAGCTTCTATACATCAGGGCCATTAATTGATGGCTTATTAGGTGCTAAATTACAAGGCCAGTATTCACACCGTGGTGAAGATAAATATGAAGGTGGTTTTAATCGTCAAATTATGACAAGTGGTGGTGGTACACTGTCATTAACTCCTGATGATAAAAATACCTTTGATTTAGATTTCAAAAAAGATAATCAGCATCGTGATTCACGATATGGCTATTCAAGAAGTAGCACTGCAAAAACTGAGAATAAAGAGAAATTTGAAAATACACACGTCGCCTTAACACATTATGGTTTATACGACGGTTTTTCTACAGATACCTATATTCAGCATGATGAAGCTAAGAATATTGGTCGTAAAATGACATCAAAAGATACGACTATGCGTAATCAAAGCGTATTTTTACTGGGCGATCATAGTCTAAGTCTTGGTGGGCAATACCGTAAAGAAAAATTGGAAGATGAGCAGAATAAGTTAAAGGCTAGTTCTCTAGACAGATACAGTTGGGCATTATTCGCAGAGGACGAATGGTTAATGACCAATGATTTTGCGTTAACAGGTGGTATTCGTATGGATAAAGACGAAAACTACGGTACACATTGGACTCCGCGCTTATATGGTGTGTGGCATCTTGATGAGCAATGGACGGTTA
The DNA here is from genome assembly GCF_028481025.1 of Providencia sp. PROV150. Classification (NCBI taxonomy): domain Bacteria; kingdom Pseudomonadati; phylum Pseudomonadota; class Gammaproteobacteria; order Enterobacterales; family Morganellaceae; genus Providencia; species Providencia sp. PROV150. The sequence goes on from NZ_JAMPPJ010000003.1 coordinate 107,411, forward strand.
AAGGTGGGGTTTCAACTGGGTATAAAGCACCTGATTTACGCCAATCCTCTGCAAATTGGGGGCAAGGTACAGGTGGCGGCCAATCAAATGGCGTCATTTTTGGTAACCCTAGTTTGAAACCAGAAAAAAGCGTAACTGAAGAAATTGCGGTTATTTGGAATAATCAAGAAAACTTAACAGCAAGTTTAAGTATTTATAATACTGATTTTAAAGATAAAATTACTGAAATTACACGTTGTGATAACAAAGATAGTAGTAATAAATGTAGTACGTCAAGTAATCCAATAAATCATAGTTATGATTTTGTCAGTGATCGCACTAATATCGGTAAAGCTAATATGCGTGGGGTTGAGGTTACGTTTAATTGGAATATTTTGGATAATCTAGCGTTCACAAATAACTACACCTTCACTGATACTGAACAAAAAAGTGGTGTAAATAAAGGTAAAGCACTAAATAAACAGCCAAAACATATGGTTAACTCAACATTGACTTGGGATACAACTGAAGACTTACAAACTTGGACTCGAATGAACTTTAGGGGTAAAACATCCGATTACCAAGGCCGTAGACAAGCAATGAGTAAAGGAACCCCATCATATGCATTATTTGATCTAGGCGCGAGTTATCAATTAAATAAAAATGCGAATTTAGTTGGTGGTGTCTATAACGTCTTAGATCGTCGTATTGATACTGCAAACTACGGTGCCGAATTAGAAGGCCGTCGCTACAATATCGGTATCAACTACAACTTCTAATCGAATAATTAATCTCGATTAATCCAAACCCTTTGGCTTCCACCAAAGGGTTTTTTGCTGATTAAAACGCGATAAAAACGCTCAGAAAAAAAAGATATAAGCAGATAGGGGAAAAAGTCAGAAATAATCAAAATTTCTCATGGAAAATAGGGTGATTTGTTAACAATTTAACTTGCTATTTGTGGTTATGGCGTGCAAAATGCGCGAACTAAAAAATAACTGATGCTTAATCAAATGAAGCATCGGTTTTTTTGTTTTTAGGAACGTTCATTCTAGCGGGGCCGGACATAGAGCCGGAGAGATAATTTTAATATTTACGTGTAGCAAACATTTTACGCTACCGATTTGAGGAATGCTTTTATGGCTTACTTTTTCGCATTCGCAGCAGGGCCAGGCGCTGGCGGCTGCCGTATCGATGACTACGGGGCTCTCGGTGGCTTCGCTCACACGCCTTTCTCCCTTTCTTCGTTTTTCTCTGCCTATAGGCAGATGCAAAGTCTTCCCAGTAACTGTCGATTAAGCCGAAGTAGTATGCAATCGAAAGTTATGGGAGGGCTTAGACGTGCAAAATAACACACCAATTCCATTAGACATCGGTCACAATCAAACGGGTGCGAATAACCGCGTACAACTTGCAAAAACCTTAACATTGGTGCAAGTGGTCATGATCGGTATTGCGTATATCCAGCCAATGACGATATTTGATACCTTCGGAATGGTGTCAGATAAAACCGGTGGACATGTTCCAACTTCATACATTATTGCACTTGCTGCGATACTGTTTACTGCTCTGAGCTATGGTAAATTGGTGAAACGTTTCCCATCAGCCGGTTCAGCGTACACTTATGCCCAAAAATCAATGAGCCCACATATTGGCTTCTTGGTGGGTTGGACATCCTTGTTGTCCTATATTTTTATGCCAATGATCAACATCTTATTGGCTAAAATTTATTTACAAGATATCTTCCCTAATGTTGAGCCAGCGATTTTTGTTGTGGGATTAGTCATATTAATGACAGCAGCAAACTTACGCGGTATCAACGTGATAGCGAATTTAAGTACTGTGATTGCGATTATCCAAATTGGGGTAATGGCGGTCTTTACGGGCTTAGTGATTCACGGCGTTTCAAATGGTGAAGGTTCAGGTGAGATTTGGACATTTAACCCATTTGCTAATGAAAAAACCGAAGTGATCCCGCTTATTGCTGGGGCAACAATCCTTTGTTTCTCATTCTTAGGTTTCGACGGATTAAGCTCACTGTCAGAAGAAACACCTAATGCAGGCAAAGTGATCCCACGTGCTATTTTCTTAACCGCGTTAATCGGTGGAATTATTTTTATTACTGTTTCTTTCTTCTTACAGCAGTATTTCCCTGATGTTTCACGTTTTAAGAATATTAATGAAACACAGCCAGATATTATGCGTTTTGTTGCTGGTGCATTCTTCCAGTCAATCATTCTGGTTTTCTCATGTGTTACGGTATTAGCGTCAGGTATGGCGGCTCACGCAGGTAGCGCACGTTTAATGTACGTTATGGGGCGTGATGGGGTATTCCCAGAAAAAGTGTTTGGTTATGTAAGCCCAACATGGCGTACTCCGGCATACAACGTATTAATGGTTGGTTTCTTGGCATTAGGCGCTATCTGGTTTGAAATGGATTTTGCAACCGCGTTAATTAACTTTGGTGCGTTAATCGCGTTTACCTTTGTTAATATTTCGGTTATCAGCCAATTCTTTATTCGTGAACGCCGCATGACAGGGTTCAAAAATATCCTGAATTACTTGATTTTGCCTGTTATTGGTACACTGACAGTGTGTGTGTTATGGCTGAATATCGAAGAAGACTCAATGGTTTACGGGTTGGTTTGGACGGCAGTTGGTTTGGTCTATATGGCTGTACTGACACGTATGTTTAAGCGGCCTATGCCGCAAATGAGCGACGTTTAACAATATTCTTCATATTTCGCGCTGTAGCTGCGTTGCGTTCTCAAAACGACATGGGTCACATACTTATGTATACTCCCCATGATCGTTTTGCTCGGCGCCTTGCTACAACACGAACTATTTTGAATATGTCCAGAATTAGATTCAAAAATAGCGCCTTGAGGCGCTATTTTTTTACCCGTTAAGAATTATTTAAGATAAAGCGTGTAGCCTATTAACATCATAATATTATGTGATATTGTTGTTACAACACATAATGCAGAACTATGATAATCACGAATTCGATTAATAAGGCACACAAATGAATGATGCAAAGAAACCTGAGAATCAACGGTTATTACTGACGCTTAGGAATATTGTTGGCAAAAAAAATATTTTAACAGAGCCACATAAAACAGAACGTTATCGTAAAGGCTTCCGCTCTGGTATGGGGGATGCAATCGCGGTTGTGTTTCCAACAACATTGCTCGAACAGTGGTATGTTTTCAAGGCGTGTGTTGAAGCAGACAAAATTGTCCTGATGCAAGCGGCGAATACAGGGTTAACCGAAGGGTCTACACCGAGTGGCTATGACTATGATCGCGATATCGTCATTATTAGTACGTTGAAATTAAACCAAATTCAAGTTTTACCGGAATTTAACCAAGTCGTTGCGATGCCGGGGAGTACTTTGTACGATTTGGAGAAAATCTTAAAACCATTAGGGCGTGAACCGCACTCTTTGATTGGCTCTTCTTGTATTGGAGCTTCAGTTGTGGGTGGTATTTGTAATAGTTCTGGCGGTTCATTAGTGCGTAGAGGCCCCGCCTATACTGAGCTTGCTCTTTATGGCCGAGTCAGTGACGATGGAAAAGTGGAGCTTGTCAATCACCTAGGTATTGATTTAGGTAACACACCAGAAGAAATCCTGACGAATTTACAAAATCGTGGCTATAGTAGTGAAGACGTACAAGTTAGCGATAAACTCGCTTCTGACCATGAGTATGCAGAACGCGTTCGTGATGTCGATGCAGATACACCATCACGCTTTAACGCGGATGAACGTCGTTTATTTGAAGCATCAGGGTGCGCAGGAAAATTAGCCGTGTTTGCGGTTCGTTTAGATACCTTCCCAGCTGATAAAAAAACACAGGTATTTTATATCGGTTCAAATAACCCTGACGTTTTGGAAGATATACGCCGTTATATTTTAAGTGAATTTAAAAACCTGCCAGTTGCAGGTGAATATATGCACCGTGGTTGCTTCGATATAGCAGAAGTTTATGGTAAAGATACCTTTTTAATGATTGATAAATTTGGCACTGACAAAATGCCAATGTTTTTCACTATTAAAGGGCGTATTGATGCAGTATTAAATAAAGTCCCATTCCTGCCATCAAATCTGATTGACCGTACTATGCAGGTTCTCAGTAAATTATGGCCTTCCCATTTACCACCACGTATGAAAGAGTTTCGTGATCGTTATGAACACCATTTAATGTTAAAAATGGCCGGAGATGGCATTGATGAGGCTAAAGTTTGGCTAAAATCTTATTTTGCAAGCGCCGATGGCGGCTATTTTGAATGTACACCAGAAGAGGGGGCAAAAGCATTTTTACACCGCTTTGCCGCTGCTGGCTCCGCTGTTCGTTATCACGCTGTTCATAATAAAGATGTGGAAGATGTATTACCTCTCGACATTGCTTTACGTCGCAATGATAGAAATTGGTTTGAAACATTACCACCAGAAATTGAAAAGCTATTAGTTCATAAATTATACTGCGGTCATTTTATGTGCCATGTTATGCACCAAGACTATGTCTTGAAAAAAGGCGTTGACCCGAAAGAACTAAAAGAAAAAATGTTAGCTTTATTAGATGAAAGGGGGGCTCAATATCCTGCGGAACATAACGTAGGGCATTTATATAAAGCCCCAGAACAATTAAAATCATTTTATAAACAATCTGACCCAACAAATACAATGAACCCCGGTTTAGGTAAAACAACTAAACGCAAAAATTGGGAAGGGGATTGTGGCTGCGCTCATACTCATGATCATTAATGAACGCGTCATATAAATAACAAAAGGCAGGTATTGGGAAACGTTTCAATATCTGCCTTTTTTATTACTAAATTAACTGGCGAGATCTCTCGCATAGCTAATCAATGCTTTTAATTGTTGGCAACGCTTTTCATCATGTTGATGCTCTACAAGTAATAGCTGTATTTGTTGCATATATTCTGTTAAACGCTCTTCACTAAAGTAGTCTCTACGGTGCTGTAACCAGCGTTGCTGCTCATCATAAGACAAGGTGGCAGGGTAGTTACGTGCTTTATAGCGAAAGAAGAGCTCTTTCATGCGCTTATCTTCAAAACTGAGTTCCAATGCAGGCAAGTTCTGTGGCGATGTTTCACGAATAATATCCATGGTTGAGCGGTCAGAAGGACTAAAGAATCCATTATAAATTTGTGTATCGACATCATCCGACTCTGTAAATACTTGTGGTTCGCTAAATAACTCAATTAATTTATTACGAATTTCAGGGTTCTTGCGTAAAGTTTCCAGATTGCGCATACACAAGTCACGGTCAACACCGGTTCGTTCCGCATCTTCAGGGCGCAGTGTTTTTTCTGGTGCTAAAATAGGGCACTTATTAATGTGAACGAGTTTTACAGGAACGGGAGAAGCGCCTGCCAATTCAGCTTTAGGTGTATATAATCGGGTACGCAACTGTTGAACATCTAACTCAACTAATGGTGAGATATCAGCAGATAAATCACACATAATAACGGCATTTTTGTTGTCAGGGTGCCAAGCAAGAGGAGCGACTAAGCTGACATAAGAACGTAATGCACCAAACATACCAGACACATGAACTAGTGGTGTTATTTCTACAATATCAATAAGTTGACTTATTTTGTTTTTATTTCTTAATTGATAAAAATAATCAAACATTCTGGGTTGAGCGGCTTTCAACAGTTTGGCCATGTTAATGGTAGCTAAAACGTCAGACATTGCATCGTGAGCATTTTCATGAGCAACACCATTCGCTTTAGTTAAATGTTCTAAACGCATACTCGGCAGGCCATCTTCATTCTCTGGCCATTGAAGACCTTCAGGGCGAAGCGCAAAACAGGCACGCAAAGTGTCGAGTAAATCCCAACGTGAATTTCCTTGCTGCCAACTATAGGCATACGGGTCATAAAAATTTCGATAAAAAATATTACGGGTAACTTCATCATCGAAACGAATATTGTTGTAACCCATAATGCAGGTATTGGGGACACTAAAAGCCGCATGAATTCGTTTAGCAAACTCGGCTTCATTAACGCCTTGAGATAATGCGACCTGTGGGGTGATCCCAGTGATCATGACGGCTTCAGGTTGCGGCAAATAGTCATCAGCTGGAGCGCAATAAAAAACCTCTGGCTCTTCAATGATATTAAAATCAAGGTCGGTGCGGACGCCTGCAAATTGCGCTGGCCGATCAAGAGCAGGGCGCTTACCAAAAGTTTCATAGTCATGAATAAAAAAAGTAGGTTGTTTTTTATTATCTTGCAACGTTTTCACCATTTCGATGGTTATATAGTAGATTGATAGTGGTTAATTTATTGGTATTCACTATACATTGTTGATTAATGATACCTTATCTACTGTGAAAGCTAAACCAAGGCTATCTGATATTGAACTGGCGCGATTGATAGCAGTTTAATTTGATAACTCGATAGAATATTTTACCCAGCAGGAGGTCGTTATCTTAAGTTATAAGTATTGTGATAAGTGTCACATATATTAATTGTTAACGTTAACATTGGTGATTAACATCACAATTAATAGGTGATTTTGTGGTTTGTAATTAATGTTAACCTTAACATTTCATCAGGATAATTTTTGTTAGGTGATGAAATATGAATCGTGGTTCAAGAAAGTATTATGCCTCTTTGAGTGCATTATTGTTTTTTTTCTTTTTCACCTGGTCATCAACATTTTCTGTCGTTGCAATCTGGCTGCGTAAATATGTTGGTTTAGATGGCGCAGATACTGGGGTTATTTTCTCTTGTATTTCGATTGTGGCGCTTTGCGCGCAACCACTTTATGGATTCATGCAGGATAAATTAGGGTTACGAAAAAATTTACTATTATTTATTGCAGTATTACTGATTGCATCAGGGCCATTTTTTATGGTTTTTGGGACGTTGCTAAAATGGAATGTATTTTTAGGCAGTGCAATTGGTGGCTTATTTATTGGTATGACCTTTCACGCAGGGATTGGGGTGCTTGAGTCTTATACAGAGAGGGTCAGCCGATTACGTAATTTTGAATATGGTAAAGCGAGGATGTGGGGCTCATTGGGTTGGGCGACAGCTACCTTTTTTGCCGGGCGTAACATTAACGTGAACCCTGATTACAATTTTATTATGGCAACTGTTTCAGGCCTATTATTTTTAGTTATTCTATTGAAATTAAAAACGGCAAATACGGATGCTTATAATAGCCTTGAACATGGTAAACCTTCTACGATAACCGTGAAAGACGCTCTACAATTGTTTGTACAACCTCAATTTTGGGCTTTAATATTATTTGTATTAGGAACCTGTATATACAGTGTATATGATCAGCAATTTATGGTGTATTTTGCTCATCAATTTCAGAATGAACAATTAGGTAATGAGATGTACGGTTATCTAAACTCATTGCAGGTTTTCTTGGAAGCAGGGGGGATGTTTTTAGCACCATTTATCGTCAATCGGATAGGTGCTAAAAATGGGTTATTATTTGCGAGCTCAGTGATGGCGTTACGCATTATTGGTTCAGGCTTAGTTGATGGTGCAATTATGATATCGATAATGAAATTACTGCATGCCGTTGAACTCCCGATTCTTTTAGTCGCGATTTTTAAATATAACAGCCTTCATTTTGATAAACGTTTGTCATCGACACTTTATTTGGTTGGCTTTAGCTGCATGAGCTCTGTAGTTGCAAGTATTTTATCGCCATTAGCTGGCTGGGGATACGATCAAATTGGTTTTGCTCATACTTATCTCGTCATGGGGGGATTTGTGATTATTACGACAATATTATCTGCATTTTGTCTCAGAGGTGACGGGACAGGTAATCAAGAAATCGGAAGTAAAGATCAGAGAAATAAGTTTGATAAAGATCACTCTGATAATTTGGTCGTTAAAGTATAAAGTGAAATCAAGTTTCAGCGGAATAATTTGATAAATATGCGAAACGGGCTTGTAACACGATAGGATTAGAATGTATTGTGTTAATAGATAATGCGTTTTGAATATTGACTAGAGGGTTTTAAACATGGACAACGCTAACAAGCCGTCTTTCCAAAATGTTCTGGAATTTGTGCGTATGTTTCGTCGCAAAAATAAAATTCGTCGTGAAATCACCGACAATGAGAAAAAAATTCGTGATAACCAGAAGCGTGTTTTGCTACTGGATAACTTGAGTGAATATATAAAACCAGGCATGTCGATTGAGGATATTCAGGCAATTATTGCGAACATGCGTAGCGATTATGATGATCGTGTTGATGATTATATTATCAAGAACGCTGAGCTTTCCAAAGAGCGCCGTGAAATATCTAAAAAACTCAAAGAAATGGGTGAATTGCCTCGCATCGATGTAAAATAATCAACTAATAAAGCCGAGATAATCTCGGCTTTATTGTTTTTGAGTTATTATCATGAAGGTTTGTTGTTATAAATTTAGTTTATTAACTTGTTTGATTAATGCAGTTGCTAATCTTTCCATTTCATTTTCTGCAATAAATCCCATCGTCACTGCGGCAGCAACAAGCTGACCTTCGCCATTAAATACAGGACAAGCAATAGATTGCGCTCCGGGAATACCTTCTGTTGGTTGGTAACGGATAGCATAACCTTGTTGGGTCACTTTATTAATTTCGTCTTGTGAATAGGAATTAGAGCCAAATTGGCCATCAAATGCTGAATAAACCAGCCCTGCCGCACTTTTTACGACAGGCAATGGCGTGTTAGGTAAAAAGTCAATTTCAATATTTTTAAAGCTACGATTATATTTAACCAAAGAAAGTGCTTTCCCTAAGCGGGTGGCAACACCTGTTGAGACATTTTGTTCATCACGAAATTGAATCAAAGCATTATTAATAGTGTCGATATAAGAGTCTTCAGGTTTAACAAAATTGGCTAAGAAGGTTAAATTTCGGCCTAAGCCATAACGGCTAGTTTGAATGTCTTGATACAGCATTTGTGTACGGCATAGTGAAACAAGATATTTATGTAGCCGACTTTTTGATATCTCACAGCCTTTTGAAATATCCGCTGCGCGCGCAATACCTCCATTCTGAGCAATATAATTTAAAATGCTTACGGCTATATCAACAGAATTAACACCTTGCAGAGTAGACATACATAAACCACCTAAATTTAACAAGTTTGGGTATTTTACCATGAGTTGCCTTGTGCTGCTAACGACCCGACGTGACAAACAAATAATCCGAAAGCGGTAGTACGTTATTACCTATAAATAGATAGAATTATTGATGCTACTCAAGTTCACTTTTGGTTAATGGAGTATATATATAGTGAACTTTAAAAAGCAATGTTGAGGTTTACTATAATGAAAACTATAAATTCACTACGTTTGAAACGCCGAACTCTGCTCAAAGGGCTTGGTGTTGTGGGGTTGGCGAGTATTGCTCCCTGTTCTTATACACAAGAAAACAGCAACCAACCCTTACCTAAAGTGCGACTAAAATTGTCGGACTACAAAACATTTCGGTCAACTTGTGCAATGGAGTGTTTACATTGCAACCTAACTGCATATACCTATCAAGGTAAGCTGATGAAAATACAGGCGACTGAAGGGTTTAATGTCAAATGTTGCTTGCGAGGTATGAGCCGGACTAAATGGGTCTATCATGAGCAACGCATCAAAACCCCATTACTGCGAGTCGGCGAAAAAGGTAAAGCGGAATTCAAACCGATAAGCTGGGATGAAGCGCTGGATCTTATCGAAAAAAATATCAGAGAAACCATTGATAAATATGGTAATGAAGGGTTATTTATTTCCACGCATGCAGGGAATATGGACTCTATCAAGAATGATATGGGAAAAGCCTTTTTTGATTATTTAGGCGGAGCAACGAAACAGGCGGGTTCATTGTGTTGTTCAGCGGTAACAGCAGCGATGATCCCAATGCTAGGTTTAAGGTATGCAGATACCCGAGATACGATAGCCGACAGCCGCTATATCTTGTGTTGGGGAAATAACCCTGCTGTTACCATGCAAGCCTATTTTAAAAATTATAACCAAGCGAGAAGAAATGGTGCTCGACTAGTGGTTATTGACCCGCGCTATAGTGAAACCGCGGCAAAAGCAGACGAGTGGGTCCCGATTATTCCAGGGACGGATACGGCTTTGGCATTGGGAATGATCAAAATCATTATTGAAGAAAACCGAATAGATGAAAACTTCCTTAGAACACATACAGGCGCTGTTTATTTAGTTGACACCAATCAGAAACAAGTTAGGCAAAATAATGATGATAAGGACAGTTATTTAGTTTTCGACATATTAAGCAAACAATTAGTTCGTCATGATTCATCGGGTATTAAACCGGCACTATTCCAACATGAACTTCCTGAAGATTTGGGGTATACCACGGTTTTTGAGCAAATTTATCAACAAGCTAAACCATGGGATGTTGCTCGAGTCAGTGAAGAAACGGATATTCCAGCGGAAACTATCGTACGTCTTGCTCGGGATTACTCATCAATAACACCTTCAATGATTGTGCAAAATATGTCAGGAGCACAGCGAACTGAGCACGGTGCTTATGTTGCAGGAAGTCAATTCTACCTTGCATTACTCACTGGCAATATCGGTAAACGAGGGGCGGGGGTTTGTGATGCCGGTGGAGCTCGGCAAATGGCTAACTTTAGTCCAATCGTTCCTCCTGCTCCGAATGTGAAAAATATTCCACCTATTCCGGTGGCGAAAGTTGGCGATTTTATCGTCAATGAAAAGCCGCATCCGATTAATTTTTGGTGGATTATGACAATGGGGGTTATGACCCAATTACCGAATACTAACAAGGTTCGGGAGGCTCTGAAGAAAGTTCCATTTGTGGTAGTGGCTGATAATCTCATGAGCTCAACAGCGTTATATGCAGATTTAGTCCTACCTGTTACAACGATTTTTGAAGATACAAGTTTGATGGCGGGGGTACGTAGCCAATATGTTCAATTAATGGAACAAGCCGTCGAACCTGTTGGTGAAGCAAAACCCGATTATTGGATTTTCGCCCGGCTAGCAGAGCGTTTCGGCTTTGGAGATGTATTCAATAAGCCAATAGAACACTACATTGATGCCTGTTTAGTCGGTTCAGGCATCACTCGTCAAATGTTAGAAAAAGGCCCAGTACGTCCTGTAGAAGGAGACTGGATTCCTTTCAAAGACGGTATTTTTAGAACATCGACTAAAAAAGCGCACTTATTTGTTGAAGATTGGCAAAAGAAAAATTTCTCACCTGTCGTCGCTTACTACCAAGTGACCGAGTCTGTTAAAGGTTCACCTGAATTAGCCAAAAAGTATCCATTAATGGCGGTTCAGCGCAAGTTAGCGCGTAGTGTGCATTCAAGTCATGGAATGAATGAATGGATTCTGGAAGTACAACGAAATCAGCCGAATGTTTTAATTCACCCAGAAGATGCTAAATCTAGAGGTATTCAGAATGGGGAATGGGCAATCACCTTTAATGACCGAGGAGAACACAGAGCCATTGCTGTTGTGACAACGCATATTAAAAAAGGCGTGATTTCACTAGATAACGGCTGGTGGGAGCAGCAGGGGGGAAGCAGCAGTCATGTCACGAATGACCAAGTTGAACATTTGGGAACAGGGCACTGCTGTAATAGTACGTTAGTTGATGTCAGAAGGGAGGCGTAATCATGGTTAAGCAATATGGTTTTTTGATAAATACAAAAGATTGCTATGGTTGCCGTACTTGTTCAATGGCCTGTAAATCCGAAAATGTCACCCCACCAGGGGTTTTGTGGCGTAGAGTTCGCGAATTTAATGATGACTCACCGAATGCCCAAGCATTTATTACGATGTCTTGTAATCATTGTGATGATCCTCAATGTTTGAAAGTCTGCCCTGCTGACACCTATACCAAACGGGCGGATGGCATAGTCGTTCAAGACCATGAAAAATGTATCGGTTGCCAGATGTGTATCATGGCTTGCCCATATCATGCTCCTGTTTTTGATCCTGCTGAAGGGAAAACGAGCAAGTGTAATATGTGCGCAGAACGGTTAGATGAAGGGCTACTACCAAGGTGTGTGGAGTCTTGCCCGACGGGCGCTATTGAGTTTGGTGATATTACCGAGCTACGTAAAAAGCACACGACAAATTGGGCGGTACTGGAGCAGCGCTATAATATGCCCGATCACACAATTAGTAATCCAAATATTGTGATTATTGGGATGGAGGACTAATCATGGATATTAAACATATGGAACTCCCTCTGGTATTTTTTACAGTGATGAGCCAGTGGGGGATCGGGGCAGTTCTCGCATTAACTATTTACCAAATGAAAGCCAGTCAAGAGTCCCTATTATCAGGGCCTGTATTGCGTCGAGCAGTGCTATTGATATGGTTGATTGAAGTTATTGGCTCATCGATGTCAATGGGGCATTTAGGTGTGCCTCTTGAAGCATACCGTTCCGTTTTGGGGTTAAGCCATTCATGGTTAAGCCGCGAGGCCGTGACATTTGTATTATTAAATGGCGTTGTCACGTTATGGGCTCTATCTTGCTGGTTGCAGCCCACAGTAAACATGCGCAACACGATATTAGGCTGGATAAGTGGGATTGGTGGATTAGCCGCTATACTTGTCACGGCACAAGTCTATTATCAAATGGTCGCTCACCCATTATGGCATACTCCGGCAACACAAATCGCATTTATAGGCAGTGCAATTGTCCTTGGTTTTAGTCTAGTGGCCTTATTTGTTATTGGGCAAGGAAAGCCATTACCATCGTCAATTAAAGTCGGTGTGCTTATAGGTGTTGCATTGGTATTATTAGCGCAAATCATTCGCCTGCAATTACCTGCAAGCCAAGGTGGAAGCTATTTGCTGTGGTGGCAAGTTGTGATGAGTATGCTATTGCCTTGCATTGTGGCGATGAAAGAATATAAGAAACCGCCATCGGCGATTTTAATTGCCTTAGTGATATTAGCCATATTTAGCGGTGAATTAGCGGGTCGAGCCTTGTTTTATGGAGCGGTTATGATCCAAGCTCCTTGGTTCTAAAAATCCTCGTCATATTTCGGCCTGTCGCGTTGTTGGCTTCACACACTCGCCCTAGTCACATACTTATGTATGCTCCTAGGGCCTCGTTTAGCTTGCCGCCTAGCGACAGACCGAACTATTTAGAGGATTATGTAGGTTTTTTTGTCGATATCAGAATTCGGCCTGTAGTGTTGTGTATGGGTTCTAGTTATATGCTTGGGGGTACGTTTAGCTAATGTGCTTATTCAAAAGCACCATTCATCAGTTTGATAATAGGGTCCGAACGCTTATAGCTGTTGATTAGAGGAACTAGGCGTTTGAAATGTTCGCTGGCACAGTGAATATCGAGCGCTTCTTGATTCGGCCACTCCTCGATAAAAATAAAGTGCCCAGGATCTTTTTGGTCAACGTAAAGGTCATAACTGATACACAATGGTTCTTGTTTAGTTGCAGCGACCAATTCACGGTATAGCGGCATAACAATCTCAATCGCTTCGCTTTGAATAAAATCTTCCGCAATGACTTTTAACATATATTTCCCTTTTCTTTATAAAATAACTGTGTATAAACACAGCAATACAAACACAAATTCGTTGAGAGCTCAATGTAAAAAACTGGCGAGATGATGAGTTTTTTTTAATTAAAAAATTTATTATTCATGAAATGTATTGTAATAAAAAAGCCCTGATAGTTTCCTATCAAGGCTTTTATATTTACAGCTAGCGAGTTGTTAGAAATCAGCAGGTTTTGCCATTTCAGAGGTTGCGACGTTTGAAGCAACGTGGCCACCTGCGCCGCCTTTACCTTCAAAGGTTGAGGCTTCACGCTGGAATTCTGTTATCTCAAATGGTGCAGCAGCACTTGCAGGTGCGGGCGCTTTTGTCATTGGAGAATAAGCATGACGTTTATGTAAGCTGACCGCTGGGCTGCTTGCTACCGTTGCTGGTTCAGCTACGGCAACAGGTTCGATAACTTCCTCGGCACTGACTACCTCGGCTGATGCCGTGACAGAAACTTGTGGACGTTGCGCTTCTTCAACGACTTCATTCACAATAACAGGCGTTGTTTGTTCGTCCGCAATAGAAACGCTTTCAACCACTTCTGTTTGAGCTATTTCAACCTGTGGCTCAATAACTTCAGCCACTATTTCTACAGTCTCTTTTACAGCTTCGATGGTTTCAACTTCTTGCGAAACATCAGTTTTCTCTTCAACAACAACTGGAGTTGGTTCGACAATGTGTTCAACAACCGTTGCTTCGTTAGCTAATGGGGTTTCTTCTACATTAACCGTTTCTGTAGTGGTGTCTTGTACCTCGTGTTTAACCTCTTCAGCCACGACTGGAGAGACAATTACGTGGCTTTGTGACGCGGTAACATTTGAGGTTTCAGCGACAGAAGCTTCATTAACACTTTGTTGTTCAAGCATTTCCTCATTGGTGATGATTGCCATGCTTTCTTGTTGAGGCTGAGCAATCGGGTAATGAATAAATACTTTGCCAGACGCAAGCTCTGGTGAGGCAACGGCAGCGATTAATGGCATTGGTGATTTAGTCAAATGGCGCTCATCACGGTAGCGACGACGACGTTGACCACTGACACGCAAGTGACGAGGTGAACGACGAGAACGACGTGGAATGATGGTGTCTTGTTTTTCTTCACCATCAACTTGAGCCACGGTTTCTTGACGCTCTTCAGTTTGTACTTCACCTTCAGTTTGGTTCACAGATACCGTTGGTGCAGGTAATGCTGCAACTGGCTCAGTGGTTACTTCAGGTGCCGTTTCAACAGGAGTAATGATTTGCTCGCTATCAGTAATACGGATTTTTTGTGCTAATTGGCGACGTTGACGACGTGGGGCAACCGGACGTTGTTCTTCTTCCTTTTCCACCGCATCTTCGACATGACTTTGCTGAGCATCTTGTTGAGTTTTGGCCACTTGCTGTTGACGTTTTTCGTCTTGGCGACGACGACGCTCAGCACGTTGTTCGCGACGTTGCTGCTGGTTGTCACGATTGTTAGACTCAGTTGCTTGCTCATCTTGCTGGCTCGTATTTTTATTATTACGGCCTTTATTACGAGTGTTCGCATCATCCGATGACGTATTACGGTTATTGCGATTATCACGGTTGTCACGATTATCGCGTGTTTCATTTTCATCGCGATCACGACGATTATTATTACGGCGATTATTATTGCGACGATCATTGTTACGGCGGCGGTCATTATTATTGCGGTTTTTCGGCGCTGGTTTCTCAACCACTTTTTCTTCTTCACCAAATAGGTTCTTGAAGAAAGCCGCAATTTTGCTGAACAAACCTGGGGATGCAGGTTCAGTTGCCACTGATTTTACTGGTGCTTTTGTTGCAGTTTCTTTTGGCTTCACTGTAGACATGTCTACAGGCTCTTGCAGTGCAAAAGCTGAAATTGCAGGTTGCTCAGGGATTTTGCGCTCAGCGGTAGTCTCGTCACTTTGTGTCAAAGTGACGGTTTCGTGATATTGAGCTAAGTTATAGCTTAAAGTATTTACCTCTTCACCTTTACGAATGCGGATCACATGGAAGTGAGGCGTTTGCATTTGGTCATTAGGGACAATCACAACGCGAACATGGCTTTGGCGTTGTTCGATATCACTAACGGCTTTACGCTTTTCATTCAATAGGTAAGATGCAATTTGTACAGGAACAATGGCATGCACTTCGTGAGTATTTTCTTTCAGTGCCTCTTCTTCGATAAGGCGAAGAACAGACAGGGAAAGTGATTCGTTATCACGAATGGTTCCTGTTCCTGAACAGCGAGGGCACACGTGATGGCTGGATTCACCTAACGATGGGCTCAAGCGCTGACGTGACATTTCTAATAAACCAAAACGAGAGATGCGTGCAATTTGAATGCGAGCACGGTCTTGGCGTACAGCTTCACGTAAGCGGTTTTCTACTTCACGTTGATGCCTAACTGGCGTCATATCGATAAAATCGATAACAATCAAACCACCTAGGTCACGTAGACGTAATTGACGTGCAATTTCATCAGCCGCTTCTAAGTTAGTATTGAACGCAGTTTCTTCGATATCGCCACCACGTGTTGAACGTGAGGAGTTGATATCGATAGCGGTCAGAGCTTCAGTGGTATCAATAACTAATGCACCACCTGATGGCAAACGAACTTCGCGTTGGAACGCAGATTCGATTTGTGATTCAATTTGGTAGTGGCTAAAAAGTGGAACATCGCCACTATAGTGTTTGATTTTGCTTGCAAAATCACCACGACCGATAGCTTCGATATGGTTGCGTGCCATTTCGACAACTTTCGGGTTATCTATTAGGATCTCACCGATATCTGGGCGTAGATAATCACGGAATGCACGAACAATAACGTTACTTTCTTGGTGGATTAAGAAAGGTGCAGGGCGGTTTTCAGCGGCTTTTTGAATCGCTTCCCAGTGACGTAAACGGTAAAGCAAATCTTGTTGCAGTGATTCTGCAGATTTACCCACACCCGCGGTGCGAACGATTAAGCCCATGCCATCTGGAATTTGTAAAGAAGACAGCGCTTCTTTTAGCTCAGTGCGGTCTTCGCCTTCGATACGACGTGAAATGCCTCCCGCACGTGGGTTATTTGGCATTAAAACGAGGTAACTTCCTGCCAAGCTAATGAAGGTGGTTAATGCGGCACCTTTATTTCCACGCTCTTCTTTATCCACTTGAACGATAACTTCTTGGCCTTCTTTTAACACATCTTTAATGTTAGGACGGCCTTGGGAGTGATAGTTGCTTGGGAAGTATTCACGAGCGATTTCTTTGATAGGAAGGAAACCGTGTCTTTCAGCGCCATAGTCAACAAAAGCAGCTTCAAGACTAGGTTCGATACGAGTGATTTTACCTTTGTAAATATTGGCCTTTTTTTGCTCATGACCGGGACTTTCAATATCCAAATCATAGAGGCGTTGCCCGTCAACAAGGGCAACACGCAACTCTTCCTGTTGAGTTGCGTTTATTAGCATTCTTTTCATGTTATTACTTACTCATTATTTTCTTTTAAATAAAGAGCAGCGAAAGAAAGAGCTACTGTAAACCGATGGCCTCGTGATTTTTACAAAACCGTCTGCCTCGCGGCAGTCGTTCGTATAGAGACGCGCAGTATTCGGTGAACCTGATTTTTAGATTAAAAATTCAGCGTTCTTAATCAGGATGCCGTAAGTTATTAAAGAAAACGGAAGTTCCTAACCCAATAAGCCAAAATTCGTTGCTCGCTAATTTATTTGATGTTGCTAAATGTCTTACGCCATTGCTGCACTGTTACGCCATCAAATAAGAAATCCTATAAAACGTTAACTTTCGTTTTTTAAACATCTTAGCAACTTCATATTATTCCATTGCCATAGGCATTATAGCAAGTCGATACGGAAGTTATATGGAAATTTTATTTAGAAATAGGATAAATCATGCAGAAAATAACCAAATTAAAAAAAAAGATAAAAAATTTTGTGGAGTCGGTATGATAGGGAAAGCGAATAAGAGCATATTTTAATCAATTAGAGTTAACGCATTCCCGAATGAATACACAAAATCAAGTTCAATTTATTGACATCAGCGATGACGAAGCTGGGCAACGTATCGATAACTTTTTGCTCACTAAACTTAAAGGTGTACCAAAGAGTATGATTTATCGCATTATCCGCAAAGGGGAAGTGCGTGTTAACAAGGGGCGGATAAAGCCTGAGTATAAATTAGTCGAAGGGGACCAAGTCCGCGTTCCTCCCGTTAGGGTTGCTGAACGGGAAACTGCACCGGTTTCGGCTAAACTGGATAAGGTCGCTGCATTAGCGAATTGCATTTTATTTGAAGATGACGTTCTCTTAGTGCTGAATAAACCATCTGGTACTGCTGTTCATGGTGGAAGTGGTTTAAGCTTTGGCGTTATCGAAGGCTTGAGGGCTTTGCGACCCGAAGCGCGTTTCCTTGAATTAGTCCATCGCTTGGATAGAGACACTTCTGGGATTTTGTTAGTGGCAAAAAAACGTTCTGCACTTCGCGCACTACATGAACAATTGCGTTTAAAACAAATGCAAAAGGATTATTTAGCATTAGTGAGAGGCAATTGGCAGTCCCACATGAAAGTTGTTCAAGCGCCTTTACTGAAAAATATTCTACAAAGTGGTGAACGTGTCGTGAAAGTGAGCAGTGAAGGAAAACCCTCGGAGACACGGTTTAAAGTTGAAGAACGTTTTGAAAATGCAACCTTAGTGAAAGCAAGCCCGGTTACGGGCCGTACGCATCAGATTCGTGTGCATACTCTCTATGCAGGGCATCCTATTGCATTTGATGACCGTTATGGTGACAAGCAATTTGATAGCCAACTGGCCGGAACAGGTTTAAACCGCTTATTTTTGCATGCGAGCGCACTGAAATTTACACACCCTAAAACGGGAGATGAGATGCGTTTGCAAGCGCCATTAGATAACCAGCTGAATCACTGCCTGAAAATATTACGTAGTCGTAAAGCAGAAAAGTAGGTCATTTAATTAACTGGCAGGTATTTCCTGCCAGTTAAATGATTAATTATCAAATAATGGACTAACTTGGTGTTGGCGTAACATTTCAAGTAATAGAATAAGTGGAAGCCCCACTAACGTATTGGGGTCACGCCCTTCCAAACGTTCAAATAAGCTAATCCCTAATCCCTCTGATTTAAAACTTCCAGCACATTGATAAGGCTCATCTTTAAGTAAGTAATTAGTTATTTCGGCGTCAGATAGTGATCTAAAATGAACGTGAAACAATTCACACTCGACATTAAACTTACCTGTTTCAGTATCGAGTAAACATAGGCCAGTATAAAAAGTGACCTTATTGCCTGACGCAGATTTAAGCTGCTGAAAGGCATTATCAAAATTATGCGGTTTGCCCATAATTTTATTTCCAATTACACAGACTTGGTCAGAACCGATAACCAGGTGCTGAGGGTATTTAGCAAAGAGTGCGTTGGCCTTTTCATGAGATAAACGCATGACTAAAGCCTGAGCGGACTCATTCAATATGGGCGATTCATCAATATTGGGAGCCACTGCTAAAAAAGGCAATCCCAGTTTTTTTAGTAGGGCTTGCCGGTATGGTGAAGTTGACGCCAAAATAATCGATTTCATGATTTTTCTCGAAACTCGTAGCCAAAAGGGTTAACTCATTTTAAACTATAAAACGTAAAACCTACGGTTTTTTGGTGAAAAGGCGAGTTTACCCCGCCTTTTTCTTTGACTATAGCTCATTACAAAGTTAATATGCGCGCCTTATGCAAAAGGTAAAATTACCCCTGACTATCGATGCGCAGCGTGCAGCTCAGAAAAACCTCGACTATGTTGGGAGTTATACATCTGAGCAAGTTACACGAATTGCCGAATCAGTAGTCAGTGTAGATAGTGATGTAGAAACCGAATTATCATTTAAAATTGATAATCAGCGTTTGACTGTCATCGAGGGGAAATCCCAAGTGGATGTCACCTTACAATGCCAACGTTGCAGAACTGATTTCAAACATCATGTCTACGTATCGTATTGTTTTAGTCCTGTCGTCAATGACGAAAAGGCCGAAGCATTACCGGAGCTCTATGAACCGATTCAAATTGATGAATTTGGTGAAATAGATTTGCTGGGAATGATAGAAGATGAAATAATTCTATCCTTACCAGTGGTTCCGGTTCATGATTCTGAACACTGTGAAGTGTCCGAAGCGGACATGGTGTATGGTGAACTGCCTCCCGAGGCAGAAAAACCAAACCCATTTGCCGTATTAGCCAGTTTAAAGAAAAGTACTTAAGGAGTAAGGTCAATGGCCGTACAACAGAATAAACCAACTCGTTCAAAACGCGGTATGCGTCGTTCACATGATGCACTGACTGCTACCCTAGTTTCTGTAGATAAAACTTCCGGTGAAACTCACCTGCGTCACCATGTGACTGCAGATGGTTACTACCGTGGCCGTAAGGTTATCAACAAGTAATTTGTTGTTACCTTGGCTAATCTAACCATCGCGTTAGATGCTATGGGCGGGGATGTTGGTCCCCGCGTCACGGTGCCTGCTGCATTGCAGGCACTGGCATCTAATCCAGCACTCAAATTACTGCTTGTCGGTCAACCCGAAGCCATTCAACCTTTGCTTGCACAACAAAGTGCTGAGCTAATTTCGCGCGTCGAAATTATTACTGCTGACGGCATTATCGCAAACGATGCAAAACCATCAAACGCGATAAGGCAAAGCAAAGGAACATCGATGCGAGTGGCCTTAGAGTTAGTGAAGACAGGGCAGGCACAAGCGTGCGTGAGTGCGGGAAATACGGGTGCGCTGATGGGCTTAGCGAAATTAATGCTAAAGTCTATAGAGGGGATTGAGCGCCCAGCGCTAATGACAATCCTACCTAATCAGCAAAAAAGTCAAACAGTAGTGCTAGATTTAGGCGCTAATGTTAATTGTAGTAGTGATATGCTAGTCCAATTTGCCGTAATGGGTTCCGTGATGGCTGAAGAAGTGGTTAACATTTCTAAACCGAGAGTTGCGTTACTGAATATTGGCGAAGAAGAGAGTAAAGGGTTGGATAATATCCGCGAAGCCGCCTCAATATTAAAAGAAACGACATCAATTAACTACATTGGTTATGTAGAAGGTAACGAGTTACTGACAGGTAAAACCGATGTGTTAGTGTGTGACGGCTTCGCAGGTAATGTCTCATTGAAGACGATGGAAGGTGTAATACGCGTCATCCTTTCATTGATAAAATCGACCGGCGATCAACATAAAAAAAGCAGTTGGTTTATGCAACTGGCGAAAAAATGGTTAAAAAAACGTTTAATGAAACGTTTTGGGGACATGAACCCCGACCAGTATAACGGTGCGACTCTGTTAGGATTAAAAGGTATTGTCATCAAGAGTCACGGTGCAGCGAATGAAGGCGCTTTTAAAGCGGCTATTGACCGCGCAGTACAAGCTGTTGAAAAACAAGTCCCAGAAAGAATAACAGCGCGACTAAATATTGTTTTACCCAGGAGTGATCAATAACCTATGGCTATGTACAGTAAAATCTTAGGAACAGGCAGCTACTTACCAGCACAAGTACGTACCAATGCTGATCTGGAAAAAATGGTTGATACTTCTGATGAGTGGATTGTGACACGCACTGGCATACATGAAAGAAGAATTGCTAACGAAGAAGAAAGTGTTTCAGTGATGGGTTTTCATGCGGCCAAAAATGCGTTGGACATGGCACAAGTCGATGCAACCGACATTGGTTTAATTATCGTCGCAACCACATCAGCAACTCACGCTTTCCCTAGTGCTGCTTGCCAAATCCAACAAATGCTTGGTATTCAAGATTGTGCGGCATTTGATGTCGCAGCTGCATGTGCAGGTTTTACTTATGCGATTAGTATTGCTGATCAATTCGTTAAAACGGGCATGACTAAAAAAGCATTAGTTATTGGTGCAGATGCATTATCTAAAACATTAGATCCCGAAGACCGTGGCACAATTATTTTATTTGGTGATGCGGCAGGGGCTGTGGTTATTGGCGAATCTGAAGAGCCGGGTATCATTTCGACGCATTTACATGCAGATGGCCGTTATGGTGATTTACTCACATTACCTAATCGTAGCCGTTGCTCTGAAGACCCTGCCTATTTGACCATGACAGGTAATGAAGTCTTTAAAGTTGCAGTGCGTGAATTAGCGCATATTGTTGATGAAACATTAGCACAGAGCGGCATTGCCAAAGAAGAACTTGATTGGCTAGTTCCACATCAAGCAAATTTAAGAATTATTTCTGCGACGGCGAAAAAATTAGATATGACGATGGATAAAGTTGTTGTCACATTAGACCGTCACGGTAATACTTCTGCAGCATCAGTTCCTACAGCGTTGGATGAAGCGGTGCGTGATGGCCGTATTCAGCGTGGTCAACTTGTGCTTTTAGAAGCCTTTGGTGGTGGTTTCACTTGGGGCTCTGCATTGGTTCGTTTTTAATTAACTGAGAAAATAGACATGACACAATTTGCTATGGTATTTCCCGGACAGGGTTCTCAGTCTTTAGGTATGTTAGCGGCACTAGCTGAAGAAAATCAGCTGGTTGAGCAAACATTCGCTGAAGCATCGGAAGCATTGGGTTACGATCTCTGGGCGTTAGTACAAAATGGGCCAGAAGAAGAATTAAACAAAACATGGCAAACACAGCCTGCGTTATTGGCAGCTTCTGTGGCTATTTTCCGTGTTTGGAAAGACAAAAATGGCGCAATGCCAACGATGATGGCGGGTCACAGCCTTGGTGAGTATTCTGCTTTAGTTTGTGCGGGTGTTATCGACTTCAAACAAGCGATTAAACTGGTTGAATTGCGCGGAAAACTCATGCAAGAAGCCGTTCCTGAAGGAACTGGTGCGATGTATGCCATTATTGGTTTAGATAATGAATCAATTGAAAAAGCTTGCCAAGAAGCCGCTCAAGGCCAAGTGGTTTCACCAGTTAATTTTAATTCACCAGGCCAAGTCGTCATTGCAGGTGAAAAAGCGGCAGTCGAACGTGCGGGTATCGCATGTAAAGAAGCGGGTGCAAAACGCGCATTACCATTATCTGTTAGCGTCCCTTCTCATTGTGCATTAATGAAGCCAGCTGCTGATAAATTAGCCGAAGCGTTAGAAAAAATTGATTTTTGTGAGCCAGACTATCCAGTTATTAACAATGTTGATGTTAAAATTGAGAAATCGGCACAAAATATTCGTGATGCTTTAGTCCGTCAACTGTATAATCCAGTACGCTGGACGGAAACAGTAGAATTAATGGCAGATCAAGGTGTTGAACATCTTATTGAAGTAGGTCCAGGGAAAGTATTGACTGGTCTTACCAAGCGAATTGTCTCTAATTTAACTGCCGTCGCAGTCAATGATCCTGTATCATTAAGCACTGCTTTAGAAAATAGCTGAGGACGACATGAGCTTTGAAGGAAAAATTGCACTGGTAACAGGCGCGAGTCGTGGAATTGGTAAAGCGATTGCTTTAACATTAATTGCTCGTGGTGCTACTGTTATCGGGACAGCAACCAGCGAAAAAGGCGCAGAAGCCATTACCGCTTATCTTGATGGCAAAGGTAAAGGTTTAGCATTAAACGTGACTGATGCAGCATCAATCGAAGAAACTTTGACCAAAATCCGCGAAGAATTTGGTGAAATTGATATTTTGATTAATAATGCAGGTATCACTCGTGATAACCTATTGATGCGTATGAAAGAAGATGAATGGCAAGATATTATTGACACCAATCTTTCATCCGTTTACCGTTTGTCTAAATCCGTTTTGCGTGCCATGATGAAAAAACGTTGTGGACGTATTATTTCAATTGCATCCGTTGTCGGTGTGATGGGAAATGCGGGGCAAACTAACTATGCAGCAGCGAAAGCAGGGTTAATTGGTTTTAGCAAATCATTGGCTCGTGAAGTCGCTTCTCGTGGTATTACTGTCAACGTCGTTGCACCTGGTTTTATCGAAACTGATATGACTAAAGCATTGACAGATGAACAGCGTGCAGGCATTTTATCTCAGGTTCCTGCGGATAGACTGGGTGATGCACAAGAAATTGCCAGTGCTGTAGCGTTTTTAGCTTCTGATGAAGCTGCTTACATCACAGGTGAAACATTGCATGTCAATGGTGGCATGTACATGATCTAAAGAAATGATGGAACTATTTGCATTTTTAATGTTATCTAACGCTAAATAATGCAAAATAATAGTTCCAACAGCCGGGATTGGGTTGTATCTTTTCCTGTATTTCATAAACTACGAAAACCATCGCGAAAGCGAGTTTTGATAGGAATTTTAATAGTATGAGCACTATCGAAGAACGCGTTAAGAAAATCATCGTTGAACAACTGGGTGTTAAAGAGGAAGAAGTTGTAAATACAGCTTCATTTGTTGATGACTTGGGCGCTGATTCTCTTGACACAGTTGAGCTAGTTATGGCTCTGGAAGAAGAGTTCGATTGCGAAATCCCTGACGAAGAAGCTGAAAAGATCACAACAGTACAGGCTGCGATTGACTACGTCGAGAACGCATCTAAATAATTGTACGAAAACTTATCTAGGCGATCACTCGATCGCCTATGTTCCTTTTGTAACTTTTCCCTCCTTGGAGGAAATACGTGTCTAAGCGTCGTGTAGTCGTAACCGGACTGGGCATGTTATCTCCTGTCGGCAACACAGTTGAGTCATCATGGAAAGCTGTTTGTGACGGACAGAGTGGTATCAGCCTAATCGATCATTTTGATACTACTAACCACGCAACTAAATTTGCTGGCTTAGTAAAAGATTTCAATTACGAAGAATTTGGCATCTCTCGTAAAGATGCAAAGAAAATGGATCCATTCATCCAATATGGTATCGCTGCTGGCTTTCAAGCCTTTAAAGATGCTGGATTGGAAGTAACAGAAGCCAATGCTACTCGAATTGGTGCAGCGATTGGTTCTGGTATTGGTGGGTTAGGCTTAATTCAGGACAACTGTGAGTCATTACTGCACGGTGGGCCTCGTAAGGTAAGTCCATTCTTCGTACCATCGACCATCATTAATATGGTGGCTGGTCATTTAAGCATTATGTACGGTTTCCGTGGTCCAAGTATTTCAATTGCAACTGCCTGTACATCAGGTGTGCATAATATTGGTCATGCAGCTCGTATGATTGCTTATGGTGACGCCGATGTAATGGTTGCAGGCGGCGCTGAAAAAGCGACTACACCACTTGGTGTGGCTGGTTTCGGTGCAGCACGTGCATTATCGACTCGCAACGATGATCCACAAGCGGCAAGTCGCCCATGGGATAAAGACCGTGATGGTTTTGTTCTGGGAGATGGCGCAGGTATCATTATTCTTGAAGAATATGAACATGCGAAAGCACGCGGTGCAAAAATTTATGCAGAAATTGCAGGTTTTGGGATGAGCAGTGATGCTTACCATATGACATCACCACCTGAAAATGGTGCGGGTGCAGCACTTGCAATGGAAAATGCACTAAATGACGCAGGAATCAAAGCGAGTGACGTGGGGTATATCAATGCTCACGGTACTTCAACTCCTGCAGGCGATTTAGCAGAAGCACAAGCAGTCGTTAATGTATTTGGTGAGGGCACAGATGTATTAGTCAGCTCAACTAAATCAATGACTGGGCACTTACTTGGTGCTGCAGGTGCTATTGAGTCAATCTTCACTATTTTGGCATTGTGCGATCAAATTGTTCCACCTACCATTAATTTGGATAACCCAGATGAAGCGTGCAAACTGGATTTTGTTCCAGGTGAAGCACGTAAAGTGGATAACATGGAGTATGCTCTGTGTAACTCGTTTGGTTTTGGTGGCACCAACGGTTCATTAATTTTCCGTCGTTATCACGGCGAATAATTAATCTATTACCGTTAGTTATTAGCCCTAGTCACGTATTGTGGCTGGGGCTTTATTTTGCCCAGTTCTTTGCACAGTTCTTCGCTTTAGTTTATGATAATCCCACTTGATTACTGTCTGATTTATCAGCTTTTATTATAAGTATTATCAATGTCATATTGGGTTGATGGGCAGCTTTGCCAGCAAATAAGTGTTACTGATCGCGCAGTCTCTTTTGGGGACGGCTGCTTTACGACCATACATGGCGTTAATCAGCAAGCTAAAATGTTAAATGAGCATATTGCTCGGTTAAAGCACGATAGCCAAAGATTGAAAATTGCTCAGCCAGATTGGGAAAGGTTGGCAGAGCATCTAAAGCAGGTTTGTGCAGAACAGACTCAAGACGAATTTGTGGTCAAAGTGATTATTAGTCGCGGTGCTGGTGGTAGAGGATATAGCTCTAAAGGTTTTACCTCGCCGACGGTGATAGTCAGCGTTTCTCCCTTCCCGAATAATTATGTCCAATTACAGTGCAAAGGGGCTAACCTCGTTCTTAGCCAAATTCCATTGGCTCGTAACCCATTGCTAGCAGGGATGAAACACCTCAACCGCTTAGAACAAGTCCTTATTAAGCAAGAGGTTGATGAACTTAATGCAGATGAAGCTATTGTGCTAGACACCGACGGTATTATTGTTGAATGCTGTAGTGCTAATGTTTTCTGGCGAATTGGTCATACAGTGTATACCCCAGTTTTATCTCATAGTGGTGTGAATGGATTAATGAGACAAAAGATAATATCACTGTTACAAGATAGCCAGTACCATCTTCAACAGGTGGAACGCTTTGCTAACGTCTTAACTCATTGTGATGAAGTGGTTATTTGTAATGCGCTGATGCCAGTTTTACCGGTACAAAGTATTCAAATGGATAAACAACTTCCACCATTACAATTTGCGTCTCGTGAGCTGTTTGAGTATCTATTTTTGCGTTGCAAAATTTAGTTTTTATAAATGAATTAATTGTTACCAATACACGCATTGAAATGGTCAATAAATGAAATTAGCCAAAAAAATCATTCTAATCGCCGTTACCTTGGCTGCTATTGTCGTAGCCGCGGTCTATTGGCAATATCGTCAAGTACTGGACTATGCCAAAACGCCAATTAACATCACACAAGAAAAAATTTTTACGGTACCAGCAGGAACTGGGCGTGTCGCATTTGAAGGGTTACTTATTGAAGATAACATTCTTGAAAAAGGGAATGAATTTCAATGGTTACTCAAACTACGCCCTGAACTGGCTCAGCTAAAAGCAGGAACTTACCGCCTGCAACCGGGTATGAATGTGGAACAACTACTACAATTAATTGTAAGTGGTAAAGAAGCACAATTTTCGATCCGTTTTATTGAAGGTAACCGTTTAAGTGATTGGGGTAATATTTTACGTGATGCTCCTTACTTAGAGCATAAAACTACCAACTTAACCCCGACAGAACTGCACGCCCTGATTGGGTTTAACGGAGAAGGGACTTTAGAAGGGTGGCTATATCCTGATACCTATTTATACACAGCGGGGACAACAGACGCTGAAATTTTAAAACGTGCTTATAAACGTATGCAAAACAGCCTTGATGAAGAGTGGAAAGGGCGTGATAGGGATTTACCCTATAAGAATGCCTATGAAATGCTTATTATGGCTTCGATTATTGAAAAAGAAACCGGTATTGATAGTGAAAGAGCCCAGGTTGCATCCGTATTTGTTAACCGCTTAAAGAAAAATATGCGTCTGCAAACCGACCCAACCGTCATCTATGGGTTAGGTGAAAAGTATCGTGGTAAAATTTATCGTAGTGATTTAGATAATTACACACCATACAATACTTATAAGATTGATGGTTTGCCACCAACACCGATTGCAATGCCGAGCCTTGCATCGTTAAAGGCTGCCGCACATCCGGCTAAAACGGATTACATATTCTTTGTCGCAGATGGTAAAGGTGGGCATACTTTTAGTCGTAATCTAAACGACCACAATCGTGCCGTTAAAGTTTACCGCCAATTTGAACAGCAAAACTGATAAAAATGAAAAACCAATTTATTGTTATTGAAGGACTCGAAGGCGCTGGTAAAACAACTGCAATCAATACGGTTGTGGAAACGTTGAACCAAGCAGGGATCACAGATATTGTTTTTACTCGAGAGCCTGGTGGAACGCCATTGGCAGAGAAACTCCGTGAGCTCATAAAGCAAGGTATTGCAGGTGATAAAGTCACGGATAAGGCTGAATTGCTGATGTTATATGCAGCCCGTGTACAACTGGTTGATACAGTGATCCAACCTGCATTAGCGGCTGGCAAATGGGTGGTCGGTGACCGTCATGATTTATCTTCCCAAGCGTATCAGGGGGGGGGACGTGAAATTGATCGTCATTTGATGCAATCATTACGTGACTTAGTGTTGGGCGATTTCAAACCTTCATTAACCTTATACCTTGATTTACCTCCTGAATTAGGTTTACAACGTGCAAGGTCACGGGGTGAGTTAGATAGAATTGAAAAAGAATCGTTAGCCTTTTTCGAAAGAACACGCAGCCGTTATCTTGAGCTGGCCGCGGGTGATGAAACGATACTCACTATTGATGCAAGCCAAAATATTGAGCAAGTACAGCAAGATATTCGCCAAACGCTGACACAGTGGTTAGCGCGTGCTTGATAAACCACATAAGGTATTAATCCCATGAATTGGTATCCTTGGTTAAATGAACCTTACCGACAAATCATTACTGCGTACCAAAGCGGTCGAGGCCACCACGCGTTACTGCTTCACTCAATACCGGGAAATGGGGCACAAGCACTATGCTATGGAATTAGTCGTTGGCTTATTTGCCAAGAAAGAGACGGGCTAAAAAGCTG
The DNA here is from genome assembly GCF_028481025.1 of Providencia sp. PROV150. Lineage (NCBI taxonomy): Bacteria > Pseudomonadati > Pseudomonadota > Gammaproteobacteria > Enterobacterales > Morganellaceae > Providencia > Providencia sp. PROV150. The sequence goes on from NZ_JAMPPJ010000003.1 coordinate 135,698, forward strand.
TGGGCAATGCCATAGCTGTCGTTTGATGCTCGCGGGTAATCATCCTGACTATCATATTATTGAAGTAGAAAAAGGGAAGTCTACTGTTAGTGTTGATGCGGTTAGAAAATTAATTGAAACCTTGAGTCGCCATGCTCAACAAGGCGGCAACAAAGTGGTGTATATTCCACAGGTTGAAGCATTGACAGATGCAGCAGCTAATGCGTTATTGAAAACATTGGAAGAGCCAGCAAAGGATACTTACTTTTTACTTGGAAGTGATAAACAAGAGAATTTGCTTGCGACCATTCGCAGCCGTTGCCTGAGTCATTTCTTACCTGCTCCCGATCCACAAATAGCACTCTACTGGTTGCAAAAGCAAAAGCCGGGTATTGCTGTTGAAAATGCGATAACGGCATTAAAAATATGCCAAGGTGCGCCACTTTCTGCGCTAGCCTTATTGGATGAACAACGCTGGCAAAAACGTAATGCACTATGCCATAGTTTAGGTCATGCATTGCAAACGGGGGATATGTTGAGTTTGCTGCCTAGTTTGAATATTGATGAAGCGCCTGATGCCTTAAATTGGCTACTTAGCTTATTGGCGGATGCTATTAAAATTCAACAAGGGGCTGGGGTTTTTTGCATCAACCAAGATCAGCAATCTCAAGTTCTGCAATTAGCTGGTGCTATGAATCGAACACAGTTAATAAATATGTATGATAAGTGGTTATATTGCCGCCATCAATTACTGACAGTTCCTGCACTGAATCAGGAACTGATTCTGACAAATCAATTATTACAATGGGAAGCTTCGTTGTCTCTCCCTACATTTTAAAAAGAGTTAAATATGTTTGTTGTTGATTCACACTGTCATCTCGACTGTTTAGATTATGAAAAATTACATACGAATGTCGACGATGTTATCGCAAAGGCTTCGGCCCGTGATGTCCGTTTCATGTTAGCTGTTGCAACAACGTTGCACGGTTTTGAAAGCATGAAAAAAATGATTGGCATGCGTGACAATATTGCTTTTTCATGTGGTATTCATCCTCTCAATTTAGACGAAGGATATGATTTCGCACGACTAGCACAATTAGCCGCAGGAAATGAGGTTGTTGCGCTAGGAGAAACTGGGCTGGATTACTATTATCAGCAAGAGAATGCCGCGTTGCAGCAAGAGTCTTTTCGTCAGCACATTCGCATAGGTCGTGAAGTCAATAAACCCGTCATTGTGCATACTCGTGCGGCACGAGAAGACACCTTATCTATTCTACGCGAAGAAAATGTGATGGACTGTGGCGGGGTATTACACTGCTTTACTGAAGATAAAGATACGGCTGTTGAACTACTCGATTTAGGTATGTATATCTCATTTTCAGGGATCGTCACATTTCGTAACGCAGAGCAAATTAGAGAAGCCGCCCGTGTTGTTCCTTTAGACCGAATTTTAGTCGAAACTGACTCGCCATATTTGGCTCCTGTTCCTCATCGTGGGAGGGAAAACCAACCCGCGTACGTCCGGGATGTTATTGAGTATATGGCGGTGCTAAAGGGGGTTAGTGTTGAGCAACTCGCTGAAATCACGACACAAAACTTCAATCGTTTGTTTCATTTAAATGTTGGCACAAATAACGTATAAATTAGTTCACTAGAACGATTAAATGACTAAGGAAATTGAAATGGCAGAAGAAACGATTTTCAGTAAAATTATCCGTCGCGAGATCCCAGCAGACGTGGTTTACCAAGATGAACTTGTCACCGCATTTCGTGACATTTCGCCACAAGCACCTTCTCATATTCTTATTATTCCTAATAAATTAATTCCAACTGTCAATGATGTTACTGTGGATGACGAACTTGCATTAGGTCGTTTGTTTACTGTTGCAGCGAAAATAGCCAAAGAAGAAGGTATTGCAGAAAATGGCTACCGTTTAATCATGAACTGCAATGAACATTCAGGGCAAGAAGTGTTTCATATCCACATGCATCTAGTGGGTGGTCGCCCATTAGGGCCGCTATTGGCGAAATAATAAGGGATCGGCAATGAACCGTATTGCATTACTTGCTTTGGTAACTGTGTTGCTAAGTGGTTGCATATTTAAGAAAACACAAGGGCTGGTTTTTAATGAGCAACAGCGCATCATTATGGAGCCCGCAGTACTTGCACAAGGGGTCATTGTCGAAAACCCAGTGATAGGTAGTGAAAATCATCAAACTATCGCTACTATTAACATGAGTAATTCACAGCCTAAAGTGGTGAATATTGCTTATCGTTTATACTGGTATGATAAGCAAGGATTAAACGTAGAAACATCGAATACCTTGTATCAGCAAATCGCAGCAAATTCTGATGTGAAAGTTCGTGCTGTGACTTCTTCTCCACGTGCAACAAATGTACGTGTTCATGTATTTTTATCGCCAAAGGCCGGAGAATAATAATGAAACGCATCTTAATGGTTGCTGCCGCGACATTAATTTTGGCTGGGTGCCCTTCATATCCACCTCAACAACCAGGTACACAACCCCCAATTGTGCCAGTAGAGCCGGAGAAACAACCAGAAGTAACTCCACCACCCGTTGATGTTGTTCCAACTCCACCAAAGCAACAAACAACAGATTGGTCCGCTTCCATTACACCTTTAGTTAACCAAATGGCCAGTGCGGATGGGGTCGAAAACGGAAAAGTACTGTTAGTTGATTCAGTGAAAAATAACACGAATGGTTCAATACCGGTGCAAACTGTAACATCAGTTATGACAACCGCGGTTGAGAACACCAATCGTTTTAAAGTGGTTCCCGCCAGTGTGGTGAGTTCCGCACGTAAAACACTCGGTTTATCACAAGAAGACAGTTTAGTCACCCGTAGCAAAGCGATAGGGTTAGGCCGCTATGTTCAAGCGGAGTATGTGATTTACAGCGTGATGTCAGGTTCAAATAAAGAAAGAAGTCTTGAAATGCAGTTGATGGATGTGCAAACAGGTGAAATTGTTTGGACTGGAAAGCACAATATTGAGTAACCAGCAGTCACTTTTTCGACTGTTAGTGACACATTTTCCTACAATCTCTGTACGTGATTGGAAAATATCCTCACTAACAGGGCTGTCGGGGGGAAGTTATTTGGTTGAATGTTTTCTACCTGCTCGCGAAGTGAAGCTAATAGCGCGTGCTGATGGAAATGCGCAAACTGCTTTGTATGTTAACCGAAAGAAAGAAGCGCGGATATTGCAGCAATTACGCGCTTATTCATTTACACCTCAAGTGATTGGTCGGAATTCACAATGGTTATTATTAGGGTGGTGTGAAGGGCAACACCCTGATAATAATACTTTTTTGTTGCCCAGTTACCAGTGTGAGCTTGCAAATATAGTCACACAATTACATTGTGCTCCACTGCTGGGGTATCATTTACAACTCCGCAATGAAATATCTCATTACGGCTATTTAATTGATAAAAAACGGTTATCACCTCGCTGGAAAAAACTCCATCGCCATTTTACCTCTGCCTCTTTCCCAAAAATGCTGAAACTCGCGCCTGCCCATATGGATATTCATGCAAAGAATATTATATGCACATCAACAGGGCAGCTAATGCTATTGGATTGGGAGTATGCGGCAAATACAGATATCGCATTCTCTTTAGAAACCTATTTCCAATTTAATGGTCTGACAGACATTCAGCGAGATTTTTTCTTGACGCAATATTGTGATGTTCACGGTGCTTATCGAGACAAACAGCAATTGGCGAAAAGCTGTCAATCATGGGCACCTTGGGTAAAATATATGACATTAATGTGGTATGAAGTGCAGTGGAATGAAAGCCAGTCAATTGACTTTTTGGTACACTCACAATTATTACGGCAATATTTTGGTTTAATAGGTTGATAGCCAAAGGCTATCAGAAAACAGTATCGGATTAAGACAATTAGTTTAATAAGTGAGGCATGTTATGGGCCCTATAATGCTAGATGTTCAGGGTTATGAATTGGACAACGAAGAGCGCGAAATATTAGCTCACCCATCCGTGGGGGGGGTAATACTGTTTACCCGTAACTTTCATGACGCAGCCCAATTACGAGAGCTTGTCCGCCAAATTCGTGATGCATCAAGACACCGGTTGTTGATAGCTGTTGACCAAGAAGGTGGTCGAGTACAACGTTTCCGTGATGGTTTCACCGCATTGCCTTCTGCTCAGGCATTTGCAGCACTCAATAGTGAAATCGATGGTGCTAAACTTGCTGAAGAGGCGGGTTGGTTAATGGCATCAGAGATGATAGCTATGGATATTGATATTAGTTTTGCACCTGTTTTGGATCTTGGCCATCAAAGTATTGCGATAGGCGAACGCTCATTCCACGAAGACCCAGAAATTGCGATGGTCATGGCAGAACGTTTTATTAAAGGTATGCGCAGTGCGGGTATGAAAACGACAGGGAAACACTTTCCTGGTCATGGTGCAGTGAAAGCTGATTCACATAAAGAAACACCACGGGATGACCGCTCCTTGGAGAAAATTCGTGGTAAAGATATGTTGATTTTTAAAGACTTTATACAACGAGAGCTACTCGATGCAGTTATGCCTGCTCATGTTATTTATACCCAAGCTGATGATCGCCCTGCGAGCGGTTCACCATTTTGGTTAAAATCAGTATTGCGAGAGCAACTTGGTTTTCATGGTGTCATTTTCTCTGATGATTTATCGATGGAAGGCGCTGCGGTGATGGGAAGTTATCCTGAGAGAGCCCAAGCATCGTTGAATGCGGGATGCGACATGATTTTAGTCTGTAATAATCGTGAAGGTGCAGTCAGCGTCTTAGATAACTTACCGAAACAATATGATAGCCAAGCTTCTAAGCTATATCATAGCGGCCGACAATATAGTTTAACAGAGTTGCAAGCAGTTGAGCGTTGGAAAAATAGCCATCGTCAACTCGTTGATTTGCATGAGCGCTGGCAAGAACATCGCTAATAATTTCTAGTACATCTGAAAGGCCAGTAATTTATTACTGGCCTTTTTGCATAAGTACGCAAGAAAGACAAATTGCTTTGCATGAATAAAATAATAAAATTATGACTTGTGGTAAAAGTTACCCGTAACGTTCTTGTTTTTTTAGAGTTAATCCCAATGTTCTTTTCGGCTATATTTGCTAGAAATGAACTAATACTTATTTCACTATTAAAAATAATTAGAAGGTTTTTATTAATCTCATTAGTATTATGTTTCATTTTTGAAAAAATAAAATAGAAATTTTGATTGTTTTATTTGTTGGTAATTACATTTTGAGTTTAATTGAAATAAATAACCATATATTTGCATTATGTCTGGTTTTTTATATGGTTAGAGTGCTGGGTATAGCTATGTTAATTTTAATAATGAAAGCAATCATCTTAAAAAGTTAAGATGATTTTAAATAAATGAAAAATAGAATGATTCAATCAGTGCTTAATAACTATTTGTGCCTATCATTTGCTCAAGTGTTACTTAATTTAAATTTGCCTACAGAGAATAATACTTTCTCTTATGAGGGGGCTATAGAACGATCATGAGTAAATATACATCAACAAATACTACGCATTCATGTGAAGGTTTCTATTGGGTGAAGTTTTACACATATAGCCTATATGTATAAAGCTATTACAAATACCTATTTAAGTGGATGAGTTAACAAATAAATGAATTGCCGATGAAATTCTATTCAAAATAATGAGTTACATATTAAATTTACCTTAAAGTAAAATGTGACATGCATCACTATTAAAAAGTAGCTTATTGCAACTTATGTGGCGTGTTGTGACAGCGATCGTTTTAATTGACATAAAATTACGATAGCATTCGTATTATGAAAGATTTATGACAATTTAGAGTGATAAGTAATCAATTAAAAAAATAGCAATTTAATAGTTGCATTTTAAGTTAAATATTCAAATTTATTTGAGATGATTATTTCTCAGGGATATTTTTTGCTCTAAAAAATTATATAGGAAATAAAGTGAAATTTTTTTTCTTAATAAACAATACAGTGTTGATAAATACAGTGCCGTAGTGTGAGGTTTAAGCTAGATAAACACCAAATATGAGTAAGTGGCGCTATCGAATCAATAATGTATTTTTGAATTCTTATAAGGAATATTTCTATTCATAGTAATAAGTAAACACAAATACAGGAAAATACTGTATTGAATTTTATATTTAAAATGACTTATGTGTTTGAAATGGATGTATCTGTTTGTCTTTAAGTTAAATTGTTTTATTAAGCTAAAAATAAAAATGGTGTTTTGTTGTTCATGGAAACATGGCACAGCATAAAATTAATTCAAATAATCATTAACTAGGTTAATTCCAATGAAAGTTAAAAATATTGCGTTATTAATGCTTTCTCCTTGCTATTTAGCGGTAGCAATGGCAAATGCCAGCAACTGGGAAGATTCTATCAAGGAAAACTCATTCATTGCGGATTCGGAGCTAGAGCTGTCAACCCGCAACATGTGGAAATACTTAAAAACAGAAAACCGTTTTGATAAAAACGAAAACCGTTATCGAAAACAAGTTGCGAATGCTTGGGGACAAAACTTTCAAGCAGATTTCAAATCAGGTTATTTTGCTGATGTAATTGGCTTTGATGCCTCTTATTACGGCGGTATCAAACTGGGGGCAAGTAAAGACTTCGCCTCCCGTGCAATTTTATATAATGATGATGGCCATGCGAAAGGGTACAACAAAATTGGTCAACGTTATGCAAAAGTAAAACTGGACCTTGAGCCAGTAAAATTTAATGCGAAAGCAGGTTGGTTTACGCTGAAAAATACGGGTATTTTCACGAATTCACAGCGTTTATCATTGAACAGTTATAGCGGTTACTACACTAATACTGCGATCAGTGATTGGAGTTTGGATTTATTATATCTCGATAAGAAAGTCATGCGTCGCGATAGCCCAAATATTGATGCGATGTATTTCACTGATGCTAATGGTGTTCGACACAATGTTAATCATGTCATTACAGGTGGTATTAACTACAATACTAAACCATTGAAAGTATACTATTTCTATGGTCAAGCAGATGATTTATTCCGTCAGCAAGGTTTAGAAGCAAAATATAAACTGACTTCAGATGTGACACTAGGTACACAAATCTATAACCATGAATACGGTAGTGATGGTAAACGTACTGAAACCGATAAACAAAAAGGGAAGCGTAATTTTGACAAACGTGCATGGCACTACGCAGGAACGGCAGAATGGCGTATTCCTGAGTCACCTTGGACGTTAAGCACAGGTTTAACTCATACCCAAGCGAAAAAAGCGAATGGCGTAGGCCAGTTTGCGCGTAACCCAATTGGTAACACTCGTGGCCGTTTTAACTCACCAGCCTATGCAGATATCGACTACGTACGCGATGGTGAAACCATGGTTGCAATGGCCGCAGAGTATCGTATTAGTAAAGAACTCTCTGTTGGTGCGCGTACTAACTATTCAGAATTTAAATATGAAGGTGAAAGATTAAAACAAGGTCAATTCGGTCTATTCAGCTATTGGAAACCAACTGAAAACCTTTCTGTTTCGTTAAGTGGCGGTCTGGGTTGGCACCACCGTCAGGAGAACGACTACACGACGCCAAAATTATATGATGGTCACTCACGTCGTGCACACTCGTTATCTGGATCAATGACAACGACTTATCGTTTCAAAATGTAGTCGATAGTTGAAAAGGATTAAAAAAGGTAAAATAAATGAAACATAAAATTGGATTACTCACACTGCTCATTTCTGGTGCACTTTTAGCGGGTTGTGCTCCCAAAAATACAGATACCGTAAAAGTACAAGTCATTGGTATTAATGATTTCCATGGGGCTTTACAAGCCCCGGGTGATGGTAAATTAGGTGGTATTGAGTCAATTGCCACGCTGGTTAATCAATTAAGAGCGCAAAATGATAAAACTATCGTTGTTGGCGCGGGTGATTTAGTCGGGGCAAGCCCATTACTGTCATCGATGTTTTATGATGAACCTACCATTGAAGCCTTAAGTGCGATTGGTATGGAAACCAGTGCAGTTGGTAACCATGAGTTTGATAAAGGTAAAGAAGAGCTGCTGAGAAAACAAAACGGCGGCTGTCACCCAACAGCAGGTTGTGTGGGTAAAGATTCCTTTGATGGTGCTAATTTTAACTACTTAGCGGCCAACGTTATTGTGAAAGAAACAGGAGAAACTCTGTTCCCATCTTACTTTATTAAAGAGTTTGATGGCATTCCAATGGCATTTATTGGTTTAACGTTAGAAGGTACGCCGGCTATCGTAACACCAAGTGGAACCGCAGGGTTAGAATTCAAAAATGAAGTCGAAACTATTAATAACCAAGTGAAATTATTAAAAGCACAAGGTATTAACAGTATCGGTGTTCTGATCCATGAAGGCGCAACACAACAAGTTGATACCAAAGTTAAAGATATTAACCGTTGTGATAATATCAAAGGCCCAATCGTTGATATCGTTAAACAATTAGATGCGAATGTAGACTTTGTTGTCAGCGGTCATACACACCAAGCTTACAATTGTGAAATCAATGGGATGACAGTAATTTCAGCCCAGTCTAACGGGACTTTATTATCTCAATTGAATATTGAGATTGATAGAAATACGAAAGATATTGTTAGTATCAATGCAAAGAATATCCCTGTTGAAACGAGCCGTTATGAGAAAAACCCTGAGTTAACCACGTTCGTACAAAAATACGAAAAAATTGCCTTGCCTATTTCGCAACAAGTGATGGGCTCTTTAACAGCAAATGTGGATAAAAAATTATTGCCTGCAGGAGATTCAACTCTAGGTAAGATTATTGCTGATGGGCAATTATATGCAGCTTCCAGCAAAGAAGCGGGCGGTGCGCAAATTGCGTTTATGAACAGTGGCGGTATTCGTGCTGATATGAAAGCAGGGGAATTAACTTACGGTGATATTTTCACTGTCCAGCCATTCTCTAACGTGGTTGTTACGCAATCGCTAACAGGTGCACAAATTAAACAAGCGCTTGAGCAGCAGTGGGATCGTGCTCGTCCACAAGTTATGCCAGTTTCTAAAGGTTTTTACTACGAGTGGGATGACAGCCGCCCAGTGGGTGATAAAGTTATTCAAAAATCAATGAAATTAAACGGTAAGCCGTTAGACATGAATAAAAGCTATCGTGTTGCTGCGAATGAATTCTTAGCAACGGGTGGTAGCCGTTTCTCTGCCTTCAACCAAGGTAAAGACCGTGTTTATAGCCTGCCAGATAACGAAGCGTTAATGCAGTACTTTAAAGATAACTCACCAGTTTCCGTTCCAACGGATGTGCGTATCAAGAAAATTAAATAATAAAATTTAATATTCCATTAAAAACTCTGAGGGTGTTTATCATCCTCAGAGTTTTTTTGTGCTTAATTTCCGGCATGGGGTAATGATGAGAAGGGGGGATTGATTGTGTTTACTAAATAAAAAATGATAAAGTAATAATTCTCATTATCATTATGATTTTGTGAATTTAAACAATTGATTGATATAACGGCTAAAAAGCTGACTCGATTCGTTTGGGGAAAAAAATGATTTGACGAATGTGATCGTAGTCATAATAATCAACTAAATTGATGTGAATCAATATTTGGTATTACCAATAGACCAGTCATGATATTCTAATAGGGTTAGTGTGAGTTGTGGCTAATTATTGTTATATAAGGTTTTTTTATGAGAAACCTTAAATAACATTAATATATTTTGTTTCGAGGGATTTATGACCTTATCTCAACCCAAAATCATCGTTGTCGGCGGTGGGGCTGGTGGATTAGAACTGGCAACACGTTTAGGCCGTAAGTTAGGCCGTAAAAAACGCGCACAAATTACCTTGGTTGACCGCAACCCAAGCCATTTATGGAAACCACTATTACATGAAGTGGCGACAGGTTCGTTAGATGATGGCGTCGATGCGATAAGCTATTTGGCCCATGCTCGCCATAATGCATTTAATTTCCAATTAGGTTCGCTCACGAATATTGACCGTGAAAATAAAAAAGTGGTTCTCGGTGAACTTTATGACAAACATGGTGAATTATTGGTCCCTTTGCGTGAACTAGAATACGATATTTTAGTGATGGCGTTAGGAAGTACGTCGAATGATTTTGGTACACCAGGTGTTAAAGAACACTGCATTTTCTTAGATAACCCACACCAAGCGCACCGTTTTCACGACGAAATGCTAAATCTGTTTTTACGTTACTCAGTTCGTGATAACGCAGAGGAGAGCGTTAATATTGCCATTGTTGGTGGCGGTGCAACGGGCGTTGAGTTATCAGCGGAACTCTATAACGCAGTAGAGCAACTGACCAGTTATGGCTTTAAAGGGCTAGACACAGATGCATTGAATGTCACACTAGTTGAAGCGGGTGAACGTATCCTGCCGGCTTTACCGCCGAGAATTTCAAGTGCCGCACATCAAGAACTTAATAAACTCGGCGTGAATGTATTGACGAAAACTATGGTAACCAGTGCTGATGCAGATGGTTTGAATACGAAAGAAGATGGTAAAATTCATGCGGATCTCATGGTTTGGGCTGCAGGGATTAAAGCACCTGATTTCATGAAAGATATCGCTGGGTTAGAAACAAATCGTATCAACCAATTGGTGGTAAAACCAACGTTACAAACGTCTCGTGACGATATGATTTTTGCCATTGGCGATTGCGCTTCTTGCGCTAAGCCAGAAGGGGGATTTGTGCCACCAAGGGCTCAATCAGCTCACCAAATGGCCAGCCTTTGTTATGACAATATTGTCGCTTTAATGAAAGATAAACCTTTAAAAGAATATGTTTATAAAGATCATGGCTCATTAGTTTCACTGTCTCGCTTTAGTACAGTTGGCAGCTTGATGGGGAATTTAATGCGTGGGGATATGATGGTAGAAGGGCGTATCGCTCGTTTTGTGTATATTTCTTTATACCGTATGCACCAAATCGCATTACACGGTTACATTAAAACGGGGCTAATGATGCTTGTTGGCAGTATTAACAGAATTATTCGTCCAAAGTTAAAATTGCACTAGTCAACGACTAGCTACTTGTTTAATTTGGTTTTATTAGCACTATGCACCTGTATATTCGTATAACAGGTGCATTATTTTTTATTATTTATAATGATAAATAATAATGTTAAAAAATATATTAACTCAATCTGTCAAGGTTTATCTATGTTAAATATTGCGTAGAAAAACTATTTAGATCAAATTTAATAGGTTAATTGTCGAATATATTGTCACTATTGCTTATATAAATATATATTTTATTTTAATGAAACTTAACCCTAGAAATTAATATAAAATAAATGATCCGAATATTAACTTATCTTAAGTTTTAAATAATTAAGATGTAAATCTATTTATATAACGATAACCGCCAACTATAACGGACTCTTCTATTATCCCATTGATTTAAAACAGTAATATTTTTGATTGTAATCAATAGGTGAAGTTGCACTAATGGTAAAGTTTATTTTTCTAAAACAGTTATAATAAACATATGTTTTAATGATAATTTAAGATAATTCTAAAAAACAACACTATTAGTAGGTAATTATCGAATTATTTTGAGTAGTGGTTACAATAGGCACGGCATATTTTAATAAGGGTTAACACGATGAAGCTAAAATTTAAGTTGTTATTAGCAACTGTAGTGATGCTCCTTATTGTATTGCTCGTGAATTCATTCAGCCAAGAACCGGAAACTAAATTGGCTACGGTATTATCGGTTGAGCCGATCAAAGCGAATCGCCTTGTTGAGTACGAAAATTGTACAGTAACAGGGGTTTTAGGCACCTTTAATCAGCAATCCCTTTCTCGTTTTCACCCTGCGCAAAGCGAATGCAAAATGATTTTTATGATTGAAGCATTACAAGGGAAAAGCTTTCCATCTCTATTTGATATGCAAAATCAAACCTGTGTTAACACACAAAAAATGGAATTAGTGATTGTTGGATATGATGTTGTGTACCAAATTGGTAAAACAGTTGGAAAAGTCAGAACATCCTATGAACCATCAATGTTTATTCCTTTAGATGATAAAGGGCGTTTGGTGCTCACTTCATCCAATTCAGTATGTGAAACCATGCGCAGTGATATAAAAGAATTATTACCCTTTTATTGTTTACAGCAAAATGAATTACCAATCACAAAAAACTCATCAGCAGTCTTAGAACTGCAACCGAATAAAAATACATTTGGCTTTATGGAATAATTTTTTCTATAAATATTATAGAGATAAAAGGCTACAAGAGTAGCCTTTTATCATTTTAGAGCATCAAACTTAGCTAATTTGATGCTCTTCAAACCCAATGAGTAATTGTTTAATAAACTCTAGTCGAGAAACTCTTTCTGTTAAATCATGGAAAAATTTTAGTCTAACAGGGCCATCTAACCGATAAGTTTGTGGCTGGTTTTGTAATAAGCTTATTAAGAAACTTGGGTCGACTTTATTTTTATCACCAAACTCAATAAAGCCACCTTTTTCATGAGCTTCAATACGTTTAATACCAAGAGCTTGAGCTTGTAATCGAATAGCTGCGTTCGCTAATAGGAATTTACCTGCGTCAGGTAAACTACCAAAGCGGTCGATCAGTTCTGTACGCAATTCGTCAAGCTCCTGACTGTTTTTTGCACTGGCTATTCGTTTATAGAAAGACAAGCGAATATTCACGTCGTGAATATAGTCGTCTGGCAACAGAACAGGCATACGCAACTCAACTTCTGTTTGTTGGCTAGTTAAATCTTCTAATGAAGGCTCACGCCCCTCTTTAAGCGCATCAACAGCACTTTCTAATAGCTCCATGTACAGGGTAAAACCAATAGTGGTCATTTGCCCACTTTGGTCTTCACCAAGTAATTCACCCGCACCACGAATTTCTAAATCGTGAGTTGCTAAAGCAAAACCAGCTCCTAAGTCTTCCAATGATGAAATTGCTTCAAGGCGTTTATGTGCATCGGTGGTCATAGCTTTGGGATGCGGGGTGAGTAAGTAAGCGTATGCTTGATGGTGAGAGCGACCAACTCGTCCACGTAGTTGATGGAGTTGAGCTAATCCGAAATGATCCGCGCGTTCAATGATAATGGTATTCGCTGTTGGTATATCAATACCGGTTTCAATAATTGTTGTGCATATCAATACATTAAAACGTTGATGATGGAAATCCGTCATTACGCGCTCTAACTCGCGCTCACGCATTTGGCCATGCCCAACAACAAAACGTGCTTCAGGGACTAACTCTTCAAGGCGAGCCTTTGCCTTTTCAATATTTTCAACATCATTGTAAAGGTAATAAACTTGGCCGCCACGTAAGGTTTCCCGTAAAATTGCCTCACGGACAACTAAGTCATCATATTGGCGCACAAAGGTTTTTACAGCCAAACGGCGTGCTGGTGGTGTGGCGATAATAGATAAGTCACGCATACCACTCATGGCCATGTTAAGAGTACGAGGAATAGGTGTGGCGGTCAGCGTTAAGATATCAACGTCTGCACGCATAGCCTTTATTCGTTCTTTATGGCGGACACCAAAGCGGTGCTCTTCATCGACGACGAGCAAACCTAAATCTTTCCATACTAAGTCACTTTGTAGCAACTTATGGGTACCTATTAGAATATCAACTTTGCCTTCCGCGGTCTGGGTAATAATTTGTTGTTGCTCTTTCGCTGTTTTAAAGCGTGATAACATTTCTATGCGGACAGGCCAGTTAGCAAACCTATCTTTAAAATTATCATAATGCTGTTGTGCAAGTAGTGTCGTGGGGACTAAAACGGCAACTTGTTTGTTATTATTAATCGCAAGGAATGCGGCTCGCATTGCCACTTCGGTTTTACCAAAGCCCACATCACCACACACGAGTCGGTCCATTGCTAATGGTTGGCACATATCACTGAGAACAGCATTGATGGCGACTTCTTGGTCAGGCGTCGTTTCGAATGGAAAGCCTTGACAAAATTCTTGGTATTGTTGTTTATCATGCTTGAATGCAAAGCCAGCCTTAGCGGCTCGTTGTGCATAAATATCAAGCAGTTCAGCAGCAACATCGCGTACTTTTTCTGCGGCTTTCTGGCGTGCACGACCCCAGCTATCACTACCTAATTTATGCAATGGGGCGTTTTCATCAGCGCCACCTGCATAACGGCTAATTAAATGGAGTGAAGAAACAGGAACATACAGTTTATCATCACCGGCATAGGTTAAAATTAAATATTCCGCTTTAATACCGCCCGCTTCTAAGGTAATTAAACCTTGGTAACGGCCTACACCATGCTCAATATGTACCACAGGTTGCCCAGGGCGTAATTCAGCTAAGTTGCGAATGAGGGTGTCAGTATTAATGGTGCGGCGGTTATCTGCCCGGCGACGAACAACACGCTCCCCAAGTAGGTCACTTTCGCAAATTAATGCCCTATGGATATCGGATTGAATAAAGCCGTGTTCAGCGGCACCAATTGTGATGGCAAATCTGCTGTCAGTAGGGCTAGTATAGCTTTGAATAATTTCAGGGCGAATTTTTAAACGGGCTAATAGCTCGGTAACGGTTTCACGTCGGCCTTCACTTTCCACAGAAAAGACGATGGTTCCATCAAATTGTTCAGTAAACTGACGCAATTTTTCAAGCGGCGTTTTGCTTTGCCCTTGTGTGCTGATATCCGGTAATGGCAGGTAATCTAAATTAGTATTTGCCGCTTTTTTGGGTAAAGATTCGAGGGATAACTGAATACGCGGCCATTTTTTTAACGATTGATTAAGTTGTTCAACAGTTAACCATAGCTCAGAAGGGGGGAGTAATGGGCGCATTGGGTCAACACCACGGCTTTCATACCGCTGCTGAGTATCAACCTGAAAGCGTTCAGCCGCTTCTTGTAAGCTCTGAGAAACAATTAAACTTGATGGCGGTAAATATTCAAATAAAGATGGCAGTGGCTGAGCAAAGAATAAAGGCTGCCAATACTCGATACCCGTCGGTAAGGTATTTTTACTGACTTGCTGGTAAATATGCTCTGGATCACGGCGAACTTCAAAGCGCTCGCGCCATTGGCTGCGGAAACGTTCAATAGCGTCTTTATCGGTCGGGAATTCATGAGCTGGGAGTAAATTGATTTGCTCTACTTCTTCGAGTGTTCTTTGTGAGTCAACGTCAAACGTTCGTAAGCTATCAATTTCATCATCGAAGAAATCAATACGAAACGGCAACGAGCTACCCATGGGAAATAAATCGAGTAAAGCGCCCCGTGTGGCATATTCACCATGCTCTAAGACTTGCTCTACATGGCGGTAGCCAGCGTTATCGAGCTCATTACGTAAGTTATCACGGGAAAGTTTGTCACCTTTTGCCATCACTAAGGCATGACTGGTTAAAAAGTCAGCAGGACAGACTTTTTGCATCAATGTATTGACGGGAAGAATTAATGCGCCTTTTTGCAAACTGGGCAAACGGTACAGTGTCGATAAACGATGAGAAATAATTTCCTGATGGGGGGAGAAATTGTCATATGGCAATGTTTCCCAGTCAGAAAGAGTCTCTATAGGGTGTTGTGTAAACTGTTGAATTTCATCTCTTAAACGTAATGCATTTTGCATATCACGTGTCACGATGATCACAGGCCCTTGGTGACGTTGTATTATTTCTCCACATTCAAGTGCACCAGCCGCCCCGATAAGGCAACCTAAATGGCGAACATCGCCACTACGACTAGGGAGTTCATAACGAAATTTTGACAACATAGAAATCTTCGGTATCTCACAGCGATTAGTAAGCAGTTAAACAAGAGTTAGCCCAAACATAGCCAATTTTTGTACGAAAAATAGTTAAGTTAATCAACAAATAGTTAAACTACAAAATTTATAACAAAACAATCAGTTTTAACTCGTAATTCGTCTGAAAGTCAGACAAAAAGGCACTTAAAGCAGAAAAAAAACCATCGGGTGGTTCCATTCATCAATCGTACCCTTTATTATCGCTGAACACTTCGCTTTGGCAACAGGGGCATCATAGATTTCATGCACCAATCTGTCTCATTATTTATAGGCCTACGCTATTTACGTGGGCGTGCTGCGGATAAATTTGGGCGTTTCGTATCCAGTTTATCTGCTATTGGTATCACACTAGGGGTTGCGGCATTGATAACCGTCACCTCAGTGATGAATGGGTTCGAGCGATCGTTACAAGATAGCATACTTGCTTATATGCCGCAGGCAATTTTAACCTCTGCCTCTGGAAATATAGACCCAGCAAAATATCCAATATCCGATCTACAACATTTAAAGGGTGTCAGCCAGATCGCACCTATTGTGCAATCTGATGTGGTATTACAAAGCCGAACCAATGTTGGCGTGGGCGTTATGGGGGGAATCGACCCCGAAGAATCTTCGCTGTTATTGGATAAACTGGTTGTCGGGCAACGCAATGACCTCAAAGAAGGCAGTTATAATGTTTTTCTCGGGAATAAACTTGCAGAAACACTCGGGGTAAAACGTGGTGATGAGGTTCGCTTAATTATTCCAGGCGTGAGTCAGTTAACACCGATGGGGCGCATTCCAAGTCAGCGCCTATTTACTGTGGCTGGTATTTTCCAAACAAATGGGGAAGCGGATACGAGTGAGCTGGTCGTGGCACAACAAGATGCCGCACGTATGCTTCGTTATCCCGCAGGCCACATTACTGGGTGGCGCTTATATTTAGATGAGCCTTTACAAGTTGACGTTCTAAGTCAGCAAGCGTTACCAGATGGCTTAGTATGGAAAGACTGGCGGGAGCGTAAAGGGGAGTTTTTCCAAGCCGTTCGCATGGAAAAAAATATGATGGGCTTATTGCTTAGCTTAATTATCGCAGTGGCGGCATTTAATATTATTACCTCGCTATCACTGTTAGTGATGGAAAAGCAAGGTGAAGTGGCTATTTTAAAAACCCTAGGCCTCAAACGTTGGCGTATTTTAATGATATTTATGATCCAAGGCGCTGGAGCGGGGGTGATTGGCTCACTCATTGGCACGATATTAGGCACGATACTTTCTAGTCAACTGAATGTCATTATGCCGCTGATCGGTTTATTACCCAAAGGCGTCTCTTTACCTATTGTGCTTGATTACTCTGGTATTTTAATTATTGCACTAAGTGCAATGCTGATTTCTCTGCTGGCAACGCTTTATCCTTCTTGGCGTGCAGCAGCGGTTCAACCTGCTGAGGCTTTACGTTATGAATAAACAACCACTTCTGGTCTGTGAAAAATTAAGCAAAACATATCAAGAAGGGACATTGTCGACGCAAGTGTTGAAAAATGTCAGTTTTTCCATGGGGCGTGGGGAAATGATGGCCATCGTGGGAAGTTCTGGTTCAGGTAAAAGTACCTTATTGCATTTATTGGGTGGCCTAGATACCCCTTCAGAAGGGAATGTTATCTTTCGTGGACAGCATATAAATCAATTAACCTCAGATGAGCGTGCTGCTATTCGTAATAAAGATCTCGGTTTTATTTATCAATTCCATCACCTTTTACCGGATTTTACTGCCCTTGAAAATGTGGCAATGCCTTTATTAATTGGGGGGATTGCGAAAGAAACTGCGTTTTCTAAAGCAACTGAAATGTTAGAGGCAGTTGGGTTAGCACATCGGGCAGGGCATCGGCCTTCTGAATTATCAGGGGGAGAGCGCCAGCGTGTTGCTATTGCAAGGGCGTTAGTGAATGAGCCAGCACTGGTTTTGGCAGATGAGCCGACAGGTAACCTTGATTTACGTAATGCAGATGCCATTTTTGAGTTGTTGGGTGAATTAAACCGAACACAGCGAACCGCATTTTTAGTCGTCACCCATGATATGACTCTGGCTCGGCGGTTATCCCGCCAATTGGAAATGCGAGATGGGCATTTGCAACAGGAAATTACCTTGGGGGCTCGGTAATGTCTAAATTGCCTCTTTCACTAGTCACGGCGCTGCGTTTCAGCCGTGGTCGACGCCGAACAGGGATGGTTTCGTTAGTCTCGATAGTTTCAACGTTGGGGATTGTTCTTGGGGTCGCGGTGCTAATTATCGGTTTAAGCGCAATGAATGGCTTTGAACGCGAATTAAATAACCGTGTGTTATCTGTTGTTCCCCATGGGCAAATTTTTGCTGTTAAGCCACCGTATAAAAATTTGGAGTTTGCTGAGCAAGTTATCCGTAAAACGCCCGGTGTAGAAGGTGTTAGCCCTTACATCAATTTTACGGGGTTACTTGAACGTGGTGCAAATTTAAAAGCAATTCAAGTCATGGGGGTTTCACGAGAAACTCAGCCACAAGTCAGTGCGTTACCTCAGTTCATTCTCAATGATGCTTGGCAACATTTTGATGCAGGCAAACAATCAATTATTTTAGGCCAAGGTGTGGCGGATGCATTGAATGTGAAGGTTGGGGACTGGGTCACAATCATGATCCCAAATACCGATGCTAGCTTGAAAATTCAACAGCCTAAGCGTATTCGTGTACAGGTGACGGGTATTTTTAAACTTAGTGGTTTGCTCGATCACCAGTTAGCACTCGTTCCTCTCGCAGATGCACAGGAATATCTCGACTATGGGGATGGTGTGACAGGGTTTGAAATCAAAGCAACAGACCCATTTATTGCCGATCAAGTCGTTTATGATGCAGGCTTGAAAACAATGCATCATGTCGTTGTAAAAAGTTGGATAGGCGATTATGGCTATATGTATAATGATATTCAAATGGTTAGAAGTATCATGTACTTAGCTATGATATTGGTGATTGGCGTTGCGTGTTTTAATATTGTTTCTACCCTTGTTATGGCAGTTAAAGATAAAAGTAGTGATATCGCTGTATTGCGTACCTTAGGGGCAAAAGATAGGCAAATTCGTGCTATTTTCTTATGGTATGGCTTGTTGGGTGGCCTTGTTGGTTCATTGATTGGCGTTGTGCTTGGGGTCGTCATATCATTAAATCTAACACCCATGATTAAGGTGGTAGAGGCTATTGTTGGCCATCCAATTTTATCGGGTGATGTTTATTTTATTGACTTTTTACCTTCTGAATTGCATGTCATGGATGTGGTTTATGTTTTAATTACAACCATTGTATTGAGCTTACTAGCTAGTTGGTATCCTGCTCGTAGGGCAAGCAAATTAGACCCTGCACGTATTCTTAGCGGGCAATAGCTATTAGGGTTATAGGGTTAGAGAGCCAATGGTTTTTAGGAGACAATTCTAAAAATTTATTGGCTCTTCCTATGATTACTGCGCAGCTAAAAACATCTGCTTATAACTACGAGTTTCCACCATTTCTTCTGTAAATCCATATTGCTTGGCGGTCGCCATCAATTTTTGATATAGAGCTTCAAGTAAATCCTGTTCATCTGTCATAATGGCAAATTCAGCAAACCAGCCGATCCCACTAAGGTGGTCAATTGTAATGTGGATGTCATTCAGGAAATAAATGCTTCTTATTTTAGTTGTGGTTAAGTAGCAATGATATCCCAGTGTCGTTAACATGTTTTGTACATGGCGGCAGTCATCAATATTAATGGCTTTGCATTCAGAAGCTCCAGGCCCTTTAACTATCCATAATTTTATGCCTGATGGCACCATTTCACGTACACACATACTGACGCCATTGTCAGCTAGTGGTAGATGCGGGTTTTCATAGAAACAATCTGTTTCTGTATTATTTTCCGTAAAGGGTTCAGCTAAGTCGGCCTTTATTTTATGCAGAAAAGTGTCGGGGTCCGGTAAATGAAATTTAATTTCAGCTTCATATTTACCGACAAAATGTTGGCTCATGTAAAGTTCCTTGGTACTAACCTTCAGGATAATGATGGTAACACAAAGCGAAAATAGACGAGGGAGATAAAGATGAGGTTAGCGAATAAGTAAGTGCCTAGGTGTTTAAATTAGGCACTTTTAGCATACATTCTACTGGTTATTTTTTTGTCATTTTATCTAGATAACCCATAACGAATGCAGATAATACAAAGGTTAAATGGATAACGACATACCACATCAACTTGTCATTTGAGACACTTTTCAAGTCCATGAAGATTTTTAATAGGTGAATGGAGGAAATAGCAACAATGGAAGCCGCGACTTTATTTTTTAATGATGAAGCATCCATTTTACCTAGCCAGCCTAGTTTTTCACTGCTATCAGGGATATCCATTTGGGAGACAAAGTTCTCATAACCTGAAAACATCACCATCACCAATAACCCACCGACTAATGCCATATCAATCAATGATAATAGCGTCAAAATTAAGTCAGCTTCAGGAATTGAAAGGATATTTGGCAAAATATGGTATAGCTCTTGAAAGAACTTAATGGTTAAAGCCAATAGTGTCAGTGAAAGCCCAAAATAAATAGGCGCTAAAATCCAACGTGAAGCATACATCGCTCTTTCAAAAAACTTTTCCATGAAACCCCTTTTAGTGGTGAATTAGCAACACAGTAAAATCTGCGAGGCGTATTTTAACTGCACGGGGAGTGAACGAGAAAGGTTTTTTTATTGTTTTACAGTTACGAACGTTTTATGGCGAATTTATGAAATATTAGTGTCATTTTTATGAATAAAAAGTGACAAAATCGATGCCTTTGATATTTTTATTTGCATTCAGCAAGATGATGCGTTTTAGTATGTTAACATTTAGATAATGTCATCAGTGCTGGTAAGGAAATAGTTAGTATGCCAATAAAGTATATACTTGGAGCTTGATTATTTTAAAAATTTCAAACAATCAGCGTTTATAAGTTTGTGTCGTAATGACATGATAAAAACAATTAATATTTAACATGATATAAGTTTATTGGTTATATGGATGAAAGGAAGCTTTGATGTTGCGATTTCGTTATAGGTTGAAAAAAGCTCGTAAGAATAAATGTA
The DNA here is from genome assembly GCF_028481025.1 of Providencia sp. PROV150. Taxonomy (NCBI): domain Bacteria; kingdom Pseudomonadati; phylum Pseudomonadota; class Gammaproteobacteria; order Enterobacterales; family Morganellaceae; genus Providencia; species Providencia sp. PROV150. Next base: position 156,578 of record NZ_JAMPPJ010000003.1, read on the forward strand.
TACGCCGCCAGCGACTTCGTAACCGGTCTTTTTATATAGATAATAGATTGGGTAATATGAAAAATGTCAATATTGTCGTTTTAACAGGAGCAGGTATTTCAGCCGAATCTGGGATCCAAACATTCCGTTCTGCGGATGGTTTATGGGAAGAGCATCGCGTTGAAGATGTGGCAACGCCTGAAGGTTTCGAACGTAACCCTAAATTAGTACAACGTTTTTATAATGAGCGACGTCGGCAGTTACAGCAAGAAAATATTAAACCTAATGCTGCTCACTATGCACTTGCACAGCTTGAAGAAATTTTTGGTGACCGCTTTTTGTTAATTACACAAAATATAGACAATTTACATGAAAGAGCGGGAAGCCAGCGGGTTATCCATATGCATGGTGAACTATTAAAAGTTCGCTGTAATTGGTCAAATCAAGTATTGGAGTGGAAAGGGGATTTATCGGTCGATGACCGCTGTCATTGTTGCCAATTCCCTCAGCCACTGAGACCCCATATTGTTTGGTTTGGTGAAATGCCAATTGGAATGGATTATATTTATCAATCCCTTGAATCTGCGACCATTTTTATCTCTATTGGAACCTCTGGCCATGTGTACCCTGCTGCAGGCTTTGTTCATGAAGCTAAATTACATGGGGCACATACGGTCGAACTGAATTTAGAGCCTAGCCAAGTGGAAAGTGAGTTCGATGAAAAACACTATGGTTTAGCCAGCAAAGTCGTTGTTGAATATATCAATAAGCTTATTACTGAGTTACAGGTTAAAAATACCGCGCAATAAGCTTTCAATACATAACATTATAAGGGGAAACGTATTGTTTCCTCTTATAGGTTAGACGTTTGTATCCATCATGGCTGGCATCGTAATCTCTTTGACGCAGGTTGCATTGCTCGTATTGGCGATAAAACGCACGGCATTGACAACGTCTTGTAATGGGATCAATTGCCCATGACTTTTTTCAATGACTTCGTCAACGGGGGTAGTGAGTGGATACTCAGTCGCTAAATAACCTAAATTTATAACCGATATTGCTATTTTATCTTCCCGTAATGTTTCTCTTAACGATTGAGCTATTCCCCTGATGGCATATTTGGTAGCAGAAAAGGTGACTTCCTTGCCATTATGATTATCTAAACCCCATGTGGAACCAATCAATATAATCTTGCTATTTTTCGCTAAACGCAAATTGGGTAACAGTGCTTTTAAGTTCAATAAACAGGCGCTGATATTAGTCTGAACCATATTCAGCAGCTCTATGTCATCAGTCGATTCAAATTGGTACTCTTCACTAAAAGCGAGTTTCTCCCATATACCCACATTATAAATTAAGGTATGAATAGGTTGACTCTGAATAACAGACTTAATGGAATTCGCGCTATTAATGTCATTTAAATCAGCAGGGATCCACGTAAAATTAGTTTGCTCAAAAGGAGGTTTTGAGCGAGAAACACCGTAAATATGGTCTGTATTTTCAGGGAATCCTTCGACTAATGCCTTACCTAATCCTTTGCTAACACCATAAATTAAACATGTTTTTGACATGAATTTTCCTATAAACGAGTAAAATTTTGTTTTGTTTATTATTAGCTAGTAAATAAAATAATAAGGCTTCATATATAGCATACTATTTCAATTTAATGATTGATGATTAGTGTAGTGGATGAATGATATTTAACCAAATGGTGTGCTTTTAGGTAACAAATAAATAATAATCGAATAATTAATACAATTTGATTATTACCCTTATTTATTATAGGTATTGATTGCTGCAGTAATAGCCAACCTGTAAAAGATAGGCTAAAAAATAAATTTCTTTAAAGATTTATCATAAAAAATAGTGAGCATTAACAGGAAAGCTGATTTGAGACAATAATTGAATCTGTGATCTTTCCCATAATATAGGCATTGATATTTTAGGGGGAAGGGTATGGACAAACTCTTAGAGCGGTTTTTTGAATATACCGCTTTCGATACACAATCAAAGCTAAACGCAAAAACAGTACCCAGCAGTGCAGGACAGTTAAAGTTCGCTCGTGCATTAGTTAATGAACTGAATGAGTTAGGTTTTGAAAAAATAACGCTAAGCGATCAAGGTTGCGTGATGGCTTATTTACCGTCAAACGTTGATTGGGATGTTCCTACTATTGGTTTTATTTCACATTTAGACACAGCGCCTGATTTTTCAGGTAAAAATGTGAGTCCACAAGTCCTCGAAAATTATCGAGGAGGGGATATTGCGTTAGGTATTGGTGATGAAGTGCTATCCCCTGTGATGTTTCCGGTACTCCATGAAATGATTGGTAAAACGCTGATCATGACAGATGGTAAAACTTTATTGGGTGCCGATGATAAAGCGGGTATTGCAGAAATAATCACAGCCCTCGTACGTTTAAAGGAAAAAAATATTCCTCATGGTAAAATCTGTCTTGCATTTACCCCTGATGAAGAGATAGGACGCGGGGCTCGCCATATCGATTTTAAACAATTTGATGCATTGTGGGCCTATACCGTCGATGGTGGTGGAGTTGGTGAATTAGAGTATGAAAATTTTAATGCGGCTAATGTTTCCATTAAAATTGTTGGCAATAACACTCATCCCGGTACAGCTAAAGGCGTAATGGTGAATGCATTAGGGCTAGCGAACCGTATTCATTCGATGTTACCACCTGATGAAACACCTGAAAATACAGAAGGGTATGAAGGGTTTTATCATTTAACATCGTTAAAAGGTACAGTTGAAAAGGCCGAGTTGAATTATATTATTCGTGATTTTGACTTAGCAGGCTTTGAAGCTAGGAAGAAAAATATAATTCGAATTGCTGAAAAAGTTGGCGAAGGGCTGCACCCAAGCTGTTATATCGAACTGACACTTGATGATACCTATTATAACATGCATAAAGAGGTCATGAAGTACCCACATGTTATTGAATTAGCGAAACAAGCAATGCTTGATTGTGGCATTGAACCAGTTATTCAACCTGTCCGTGGTGGTACCGACGGTGCACAGCTTTCACATCGCGGTTTACCATGTCCAAATATTTTCACAGGTGGTTATAATTTCCATAGTAAACATGAGTTTATAACACAAGAAGGTATGGAGCAGGCTGTTAGTGTGATTATGCGTATTGCGGAGCTAACGGCCATTCACGCGCGGCAATCGTGATATTTTATGAGAAGTAAGA